>JBDRFW010000062.1:0-4848 GCA_043818415.1 Chloroflexota bacterium
AGTACGCCGTGCGGATGGGCGGGGGCCACAACCACCGTATGCACCTGGGCGATGCCGTCCTCATCAAGGACAACCACATCGCGGCGCTGCGTGCCACCGGGCTGACCCTCCGGGAAATCGTGACGAAGGCCCGGAAAAACGCGCCGCCGGGCATCACCATCGAGGTGGAAATCACCCGCCCCGCGGAAGCCCGCGAAGCCCTGGAGGCCGGGGCCGATACCATCATGCTGGATAACATGGGCCCTGCCGACATGAGGCAGGTGGTGGAGACGGTGAACGGTCAGGCCAGGCTGGAGGCTTCCGGGGGCATCACCCTGGCCAATGTCCGCGAGGTAGCCGGGACCGGCGTCGATATCATCTCTATCGGAGCGCTCACCCACTCCTACCGGGCGCTGGATATCAGCCTCGAACTGGAGACGCCGGAACTGAAGCTCCTCTGAGCTCCTCCGGGCGGGACAGCCCGTGAGCGGCCAGCAAAGGGGCGTCGGTAAGGATGCGGTCGGCGGGACCGTCGGCCACCAGCCGCCCGCCGTCGAGCACGATGACCCGTCCGCAGAGCTCTGCCACCAGCTCCAGGTCGTGCGTGGCGATGATGCGGGTGGCCGGCAGCTTCCTCAGGAGCTGAATCAGCCGCCACTTGCCGCGCGGGTCGAGGTTGCTGGTCGGCTCATCGAGGACGATAACCTCGGGGCTCATCGACAGGATGGTGGCGATGGCGATGCGCTTCTTCTCGCCCAGGCTGAGGTGGTGCGAGGAGCGCGGCCCGTAGCCGGCCATGCCCACCATCTCCAGGGCGTCCGCCACCGCCCGCCGGACCTCTTCCCCGGAGTAGCCCAGGTTAATCGGCCCGAAGGCCACGTCGTCGAAGACCGTCGCCGAAAAAAGCTGGTCGTCCGGGTTCTGGAAGACCAGCCCGATGCGCCGCCGGACCTCTTTCAGGTTCTCCTCCGCCACCGGCTGGCCGAAGACCTTGACACGACCATCGGTATGGAGAATCCCGTTGAGGTGGAGGAGCAGCGTCGATTTCCCCGCGCCGTTGGGCCCGATGAGCGCTACCGATTCCCCCCGGCTTACGGCCAGGTCGATGCCAGCCAGGGCCGGCTGGCCGTCCGGGTAAGCGTAGGAAAGATTTTCTATCCTGATAATCTCGTCCATCATATCACCTGGTAGAGAAAGTTAAAGATACAGGTCAGTACCACCACCGCGCCGAAGCCCAGGCCGAAGACCAGGTCCGCCGCCCGGAAGCTCGGGCCGTCCAGGGTGCGGCTCTGCCCGTCGTAGCCGCGGGCCAGCATGGCGGCGAAGACCCGCTCCCCCCGCTCGTAGCTGCGGATAAACAGGGTGCCGGTCATGCTGCCGACGGTCTTTATCTGCCACAGCCGGCGTCCGCTGCCGAAGTTCCGACTGTCCCGGGCCTGCTTCATCCGCATCACCTCGTCCGTCAGCACGAAGATGTAGCGGTACATGAAAGAGAGAATCATCACCATCACCCTCGGCAGGCGAAGCTGCTCCAGTCCCCGGAGGAGGTCGGTGATTTTCGTGGTGGAGGTGAGCGTGATGAGAGCGAGGATGGAGAGCCAGGCCTTGGCCAGGATGTTCCAGAATACCTGGAGGCCGCTGTGCGTCACCGAGACCTGCCACAGCCAGATATTGTAGCTGCCGGCGACCTCCCCTTCTTTGAAAAAGGGAATGAAGACGGCAATCAGCACCACGAAGGGTATTATCACCAGCGAGCGCTTGAGGACGTAGAGCACCGGGACGCGGGAGAGCAGGACCAGGGAGGCGATAATCACGAAGTACACCGCGAAGCCCGTCCACATGGCCGGGGAGGTCAGGGCCACGGCCAGGATGAACAGGAACACGGCCACGAGCTTGGTGCGGGGGTCGAGCCGGTGCACCAGGCTGTCGCGGTCGCTGTACTTGTCCAGGAAGCTGTGTTTCATCGTCCCTGTCCGGCGCGCTCCGTCCGCCTCGATTTAATCAACCAGGCCAGGCCGTAGACGGCCCCGAAGAGCACCAGGGTGCCGAGCAGTCCCGCCAGGATGGTGGCCAGCGCCTCGTTGGCGATGCCGGGGAAAAGGTAGTCGGCGATGACCTGGAAGGGGGCGCGCTGTGACAGGCCGAGGAATCCCTGGTTCTCCGCCACCTTCTCCAGGCCGTCCGGGGAAGAGGAGGCCAGCGGGGAGACGACGGCCACCAGCACGGGGATAATCAGGGCGATATGCCACCATTTCATGTCGCGCTCATCCTATATCTTTTGCAGCTGCCAGAGGTCGGCCCGGGCCGTCAGCACCAGGCTAAGCGCCGCCCCGGTTACCAGTCCCTCGCCGATGCCGATGAGGGCATGGATCCCGGCCATGGCCGGCAGCACCATGGCCAGGGGGGATGCCCCGGAAAGGGCCAGCTCGATGGCGGCGGCGACGGCCGAGACCACCACCGAGGCCCAGGCGCCGACGAAGCCGCCGATTAGCCGGCCGCGCCGCGAGTCGCCGAGGGCCGCCGTAGCCAGCCGGTAGATGAAATAGGCGCTGAAGCTGGCGACGATGCCCATGTTGAAGATATTGGCCCCCAGGGCGAGCAGGCCGCCGTCCTGGAATATCAGGCTCTGCGCGATAAGCACGCAGCTCATAATCAGCACCGAGGCCCACGGCCCGAGCAGGATGGCCGCCAGGGCTGCCCCGATAAGATGACCGGAGGTGCCACCGGCGATGGGGAAGTTGAGCATCTGGGCGGCGAAGATGAAGGCCGCCAGTATCCCCATCAGGGGCACGTGTTTTTCCCTGAGCTTTTTATTGGCCTCCCGCACGGCGTAGCTGATGCCGCCCGCCGAGGCCGCGTAGGTGGTAGCTACCGTGGCCACGTTGAGAAAACCGTCGGGGATATGCACCGCCTTACCTCCGGTTTACCACAATTCCATGCAATTGCAAATGGTTGCAACTAATAGTTAAAAAAATTTAGTGCCCTCTCCCTGCCACCATCAGCATTATATACCCCGGAAACAGGATTGTCAAACGGTCGCAACTGCAACTGGTTGTAGTTTTAGAATTGTTGATTTGCTATACCTCACCCCCTTTGTCCCCCTCTCCAACCTGATATATTAAACAAACCCGAGAATTCATTTGGTTGGAGAGGGGGAAAGTTGGAAAGAGGGGTTTCACCCCTCTTAGACGCCCCTTTTGGGTGAAAAAGTTGTCATTCCGGCGAAAGCCGGAATCCAGAGGTGGTGGGGTTCTGGATTCTCGGGTCAAGCCCGAGAATGACAGAAGGAAAGGGGGGTGGGGTCACTATGGGCTAAGCCGCCGCTGCCGCGAGGGCGGCTCGGGTGGGAATAGATATCAACCGAGGGGGGTGGGTGGTGAGGTTAAGATGCAGTGATAATTAAGCCGGATAACTCGTAATATTGATTACCGCTAATCGCCAGTTGTCTCTAAAAGTATCCGGCTCGCCCGGAAGTCGATTTCCCGGATGCGCCCCGCTATCTCCCGGCGCTCCCCGAAGAGCGTCGTCACCACCACCCTACCGTCCTCAATCTTCAACGATGTAATCTCCTCCGCCAGGGGCTGGCCCGCCTCTTTACCGCCGATATACGCCTTCGCCAGACACATCGCCTATACCTCCAATCGCTTCAGGGCCCGCGTCAGGATTTCACTGACCCGGTCCATATTCACCACCGCCTCCGCTATCTCCCTGGCGACCTCGCCCTCGCCCATCTGCCGGGCCTTCGCCGTCCACTCCTTAAACTCCCCGGCGTGCTCCCGGTTGTGCTCCACCCAGTAGCTCAATAAAGTCTTCAGTTTGGACCTGTCATCGTTGCTCATGGTACTCCCCCTGCGGGCGTTTAATCTCGTTTTTCCCGACTGTCCAGCATGACCGTTACCGGGCCGTCGTTGTGGATTTCCACCTGCATGTACTGCTGGAAGCGGCCGGTGGCCACCTTGAGGCCGCTGCCGCGGGCCAGCTCCACGGTATAGTTGAACAGGTTCTCGGCCTCGGCCGGCGGCGCCGCAGCGATAAAGCTGGGACGGCGTCCCTTGCGGGTATCGGCCAGCAGCGTGAACTGGCTTATCATCAGGAGCTCCCCCCTTACATCCAGGGCGGAGAGGTTGAATTTCTCCTCCCCGTCAGCAAAAATGCGCAGGTTGACGATTTTCTGCATCAGGTACTGCGCATCTTTCTCCGTGTCCCCTGCCGCCACCCCGATAAGGACCACCAGCCCCGGCCCTATCCGCCCCACCTCCTCGCCGGCCACGCTGACCGAAGCCCGGTTGACCCGCTGAACCAGTGCTTTCACTTCGTACTCTGGCCGGCCCCCGATTCCCCGGCACTGGTCTCCGGAGGCGGATTCTTGCGGTGGTCGGTAATATAGAAACCGCTCCCCTTGAAGATAATCGGCGCGGGGAGAAAGACGCGGCGGGCCGTTTCATTGCACTGCGGGCATTGCGCCACCGGCATATCGTTAAAGCCCTGCTTCACCTCAAAGCGGTGAAGGCACTTGTTGCATTCGTATTCGTAGATGGGCATCCGGTATCACCTCTTAGTAACTAGTCGTCTATATCTAATTTTACAACACGGGTAACCTATGGGCAAGCCAAAGAGGTCGTGAGGGGTCTGCCCGGCCGTATTGTCCGGCCGGCCTTTCTCTGCTATAATTTACGCGTACGCCCCCATCGTCTAGTGGCCTAGGACACCGGCCTTTCAAGCCGGCAACATGGATTCGAATTCCATTGGGGGCATTTCCTTTTACCCCCCGTAACCATTCCTTGCCAAGTGGTTTGAGATATGCCATAATTAGTCAAATTTGGTGACTTCAAGGGCCACGATACGTACCGAGGGGCTAAAGTTGAATTT
>JBDRFW010000063.1:0-3316 GCA_043818415.1 Chloroflexota bacterium
ATATCTTCTATGTTTCCGACCCTCTTTACGGGGGAATCCATAACTGTGACCAGATTGTCGTCATGCCAGTCTTCAATGACGGCGAGATTATCGCCTGGACCAACGCGGCGGTGCACCAGCCCGAGACCGGCGCCTGCGAGCCCGGCGGTATGCCTCTCAGCGCCAAGACCCGGCACGACGAAGGTATGCTGCTCTCTCCCATCAAGATAGGTGAGAACTTCCGCTTCCGCGAGGACCTGGTGGAGATGTGCGTCAACCTGATGTCACGCGCCCCGCGCATGCAGGCTATCGATATGCGGGCGCGCCTCAGCGCCGCCGACCGCCTGCGCACGCGGCTGGTGTCGCTGGCCCAGGAGAAGGGCAACGACTTCGTCAAGGGGCTCTTCCGGCGGACACTGATTGAGGCCGAAGAGGGAACGCGCCGCCGCATCCGTGAGTGGAACGACGGCTCCTACCGCGCGGTGACCTTCATGGACATCGTCGGGGAGAAGCACAAGCTGGTGCGCAATTTCCTGACCCTGACCAAGAAGGACGATAAGCTCACCTGGGACTTCACCGGCACCTCGCCGGAGACGGACAGCCCCCAGCACTGCATGCCCCACTCCCTGGCGGCCAACGTCGCCATTCACCTGATGTCCTACACCTTTGCCGACCTGCCGGTTTCGGCCGGAATCTTCGCCCCCATGGAGTGGATTGTGCCGGAAGGCTGCATGTTCAATCCCAACTTCGAGGCCGCCCAGAGCAACAGCGCCCCTTCCAGCCACGGCGCCATGACGCTGGGCACGATTGTCATGAGCAAGATGATGTTCGACAGCCCCCAGCGCGACCTGGTGGCGGCGGCCACCGGCAATACCGGGGTCGGTATTATCATCGCCGGGGAAAACCAGTGGGGCGTGCCCGTCGCTGACTTCCTCGCCTTTGGACTCAACACCGAGGGACACGGCGCCAGGTCGGACTTGGACGGCGTCGATGCCTACGGCTTTTCCCACTGTCCCACCGGACGGGCGCCGGACATCGAGGACATCGAGAACGAGTTCCAGTTCTTCAACCTGATGGCCAAGCTCAGCAAGGACAGCTGCGGCTTCGGCAAGTACCGCGGCGGCGTCGGCACCGAGGCGGTCATTGCCGTCAACTACGTCCCCTGGGCCCTCTACAACAGCCACGTCAAGGGGAGCAAGGTCCGCAACTGCATCGGCCTGTTCGGCGGCTACCCGCCGGCCACGCTGCCGGGCATCGAGGTCATCCACAACGACCTCTGGGAGAAGATGAAACGGGGCGATAAGGACCTGCCTTCCACCGCCATGCAGCTGATTTCCGAGCGGTCCATCCACGGCGACTACAAGATTGGCAGCATGTTCCAGAAGACCCATATCATGAACAACGGTGACCTGTGGGTGGTCTTCAGCGGGGGTGGGGGCGGCTACGGCGACGTCCTGGAACGCGACCCCGAGATGGTGGTGGACGACCTGAGAAAGGAGATAATCTCCCCTCGCACCGCCGGGAATGTCTACCGCGTCGCTTTCGACCCCGAGACTTACGAAGTCGACCATGAAAAGACCGAAGAGCTTCGCAACCGGGAGAGGGAAGACCGCAAGGCACGCGGGATGACCTGGGAAGAGTTCGAGAAAGAATGGTGCCCGCTCCACCCGCCCGAGGAGGCCATGGACTACTACGGCTCCTGGCCGGACGGTCGCAAGGAGAGGGAAATCATCAGGATGTAGGAAGTCGCGGAGAAGGGAGAGACTCGTGAAGCCGGATACCGGGAAGCTGCTGGAATGGATTAAGCCGAGCCCGCCCACGGAAGACGAGCTGGAGGCTATGAAGCTGCTCCAGCCCGGCGACTTCGAGATATATACGGAAAAGCTGAACAACTTTTTGCTGGAGTCCAAGGAGGTCTTCATCAAGCTGGGTGTCAGCAGCATGCTCCGCTCCGGCGACCTCGTTACCGGCATTTGTACCCCCCGGGGGGACATGGTGGCGGCCTGGTGCGGCACCTACCTCCACGCCGTCGTCGGGCAGCTACCCATCAAGTTCGTCGCCGAGACCTGGCGCAATGACGAGACCGTCGGCGTCCGGGACGGCGATATCTTTTACGCCTCCGACCCGCTTTACGGGGGAATCCATAACTGCGACCAGATTCTCATCATGCCCGTCTTCAACGACGGTGAGCTCATCGCCTGGACCAACGCGGCGGTGCACCAGCCCGAAACGGGCGCGTGCGAGGCCGGCGGCATGCCGCTCAGCGCCCGGACGCGCCATGACGAAGGCATGCTGCTCTCGCCCATCAAGATAGGGGAGAACTTCCGCCTGAGGGAAGACCTGGTGGAGATGTGCGTCAACCTGATGTCCCGCGCCCCGCGCATGCAGGCCATCGACATGAGGGCGCGCCTCAGCGCCGCCGACCGCCTGCGTACCCGGCTGATACCCCTGGCCCGGGAGAAGGGCAACGACTTCCTCAAGGGGCTTTTCCGCATGACGCTGATGGAGTCGGAGAAAGCCGTCCGGCGCCGCATCGCCGGGTGGAACGACGGCTACTACCGGGCGGTGACCTTCATGGATACGGTCGGCCCTCACCAGTCGATGGTGCGTAACTTCCTAACCCTCCAGAAGAAGGATGACCGGCTTATCTGGGACTTCACCGGCAGCTCGCCGGAGAATGACAGCCCCATGCAGACCATGCCGCATTCCCTGGCGGCTAATATGACCATCCACCTCATGGCTTACCCCTTCCACGATTTACCGGTATCAGCCGGGGTGCTGGCGGCGATGGACTGGATTATACCCGAAGGGACCATGTTCAACCCTCACCCGGAAGCCGCCCAGAGCTACTCGGCACCCGCCTGCCACGGCGCCATGAGTCTCGGCACCGTCTGTGTGAGCAAGATGATGTTCGACAGCCCCCAGCGCGACCTGGTGGCGGCGCCGTCCGGCAATACCGGCGGCGGCTTCATCGGGGCGGGCCCGAACCAGTGGGGCGTACCGGTGGCCGATATCCTCGCCTTCGGCCTCAACACCGAGGGGCACGGGGCCAGGACGGACATGGACGGCGTCGATGCCTTCGGCTTCTCCCACTGTCCCACGGGACGGGCACCGGACATCGAGGAGACGGAGAATGAGTTCCAGTTCCTTCACCTTATCGCCAAGCTCGCCCGGGACAGCGGGGGCTACGGCAAGTACCGCGGCGGCTGCGGCACCGAGATTATCTATATCGTGAACTACGTCGACTGGGCCCTGTATAACACCGCCCTCAAGGGCAGCAAGGTGCGTAACTGTTTCGGCATCTTCGGCGGGTATCCGCCCCAGACACTACCGGGCA
>JBDRFW010000064.1:0-3060 GCA_043818415.1 Chloroflexota bacterium
ATGCCCATGCGGGGGGGCAACTCTTATTTTTTACTTCGCGATATACTATAATGTAGCCAGTAATCTTAGCGCAGGTAAAAGGATGGGTGACCTCAAAGCGGTAAATGCCAGCATCAAGAAGCTGAGAGAAAAAATCGACCATCACAACTACCGGTATTACGTGCTGGATAGTCCCGAAATCAGCGACGGCGAGTATGACGCCCTGATGAGGGAACTGGGGCGGCTGGAAGCGGAGCACCCGGAACTGGTAACGCCGGATTCCCCGACCCGGCGAGTGGGGGCTGCCCCGGTGGCAGCCTTCGGGGTGGTGGAACACCCCCAACCCCTGCTATCACTGGCCAATGCCTTCTCCGACCAGGAACTGCGCGCCTGGTACGCCCGCACCCTGAAGCTGGCGGAACAAACGGAATTGAAACTGGTCTGCGAGCACAAGATGGACGGGCTGGCGGTAGCGCTGACCTACCGGAACGGCACCCTGACCACCGGCGCCACCAGGGGCGACGGCTACCACGGCGAGGATATCACCCATAATCTGAGAACCATCAGAAGCATCCCGCTCTCACTGCCCGGTGAAGCACCGCCACGGCTGGAAGTAAGGGGCGAGGTCTATCTCTCCAAAAGCGGCTTCGCCAAACTCAACCGGGAGCGGGCCAGAGCGGGCCAGCCTCTCTTCGCCAATCCGAGGAACGCCGCCGCCGGCTCGGTACGCCAGCTGGACTCCCGCATCACCGCCCGGCGCCCCCTCGAAATCTATATCTACGGCCTGGGTTACGCCGAAGGCAAGACCCTCCCCCGAAGCCACTGGCAAATTATGGAGTACCTCAAGTCCCTCGGCTTCAAGACCAACCCCCACAACCAGCCGGTGACCAGCATCGACCAGGCAGCGGAATATTACCGGACCTGGGTCGAAAAAAAGGAAGGACTGCCCTACCAGGCGGATGGGGTGGTGGTCAAGGTGGATTCCCTCGACTGGCAGGAACATCTGGGCAGCGCCGCCCGTGAGCCGCGCTGGGCCATCGCCTATAAATTCCCCGCCGTGCAGGGCACCACCCGTCTCTTGGACATCGGGGTAAGCGTGGGGCGCACCGGCACCTTGAACCCCTACGCCATTTTAGCGCCGGTCACGGTGGGCGGGGTGAACATCAAACACGCCGCCCTGCACAACGAGGATGACATCCGGCGCAAGGACATCCGCATCGGTGACGAAGTGATTGTCCAGCGTGCAGGTGAGGTGATACCCGAGGTGGTGGGGCCGGTGGCGAGCAAACGCACCGGGGCGGAAAAAGAATTCCGTCTCCTGGAAAAAGTCTACGACCCGGCCGAGAAACGCCCCGCCTGCCCAGTCTGCGGCGCGGAAGTAATCAAACCGCCGGATGAAGTCATGTACTACTGTGCCAACGTCGCCTGCCCGGCTCAGGTCCAGGCCAGACTGGAACATTTCGTTTCCCGGCAAGCCATGGATATCCGGGGCATCGGGGAAAATCAGGCCCACACGCTGCTGCGGGAGGGGCTGGTCAGGGACTTCGCCAGCCTCTCCGACCTCGACGGCGAGAAACTGGCCAGCTTAGAGCGCATGGGGGAGAAAAGCGCCGCCAAAATCATTGAGGCCATTAACGGGAGCAAGGAGCGACCGTTGGCCAGGGTCATCTTCGCCCTGGGGATACGGCACGTCGGCGAGGAGACGGCAGTAGTCCTGGCACGGGAATTTCACAGCCTCGATGAACTGGCTGAAGCCCCGGAGGAAAGGCTAAAGGATATTTCCACCGTCGGGCCCAAAATCGCCGGGAGCATCGCCAGTTTCTTCCGGCAAAAGGAAAACCGCGACCTCATCGAGCAGCTGAGACGGGCCGGCGTCAGACTCGAAGAGGCGGGGGAACGAGCGTCCCGTAAGCTTCATCTTAAGGGGCAGGAGTTCGTCATCACCGGCCGCCTGGAAAGCCTTACCCGTGACGAGGCCGAGACGCGGATAAAGGCCCTGGGCGGCAGCGCCAAGGATAACGTGACCCGCAAGACCAGTTACCTGGTGGTGGGAGCCGACCCCGGTTCCAAGCTGGAAAAAGCCCGGGCACTGGGTATACCCGAACTTAGCGAGGAGGAGTTCCAACGCCTCCTGGGAGACGAGGACCGCACATGAAACTAATCGTGGGGCTGGGTAATCCCGGCCGGGAATACGCCAAAAACCGCCACAACCTGGGTTTTCGGTGCTTAAGTCTCTTTGCCAGAGAGCGGGGGATACACTTCGATAAAAAGCAGGGGCTGGCGCGGACGGGCGCCGGCGAGATAGCGGGGGTTAAAGTGCTACTGGCCAGACCCCAGACTTATATGAACCTGAGCGGGGAATCGGTGAGCCGTCTTCAGAAGAAATTCCGGATAGACCGGGCCGACCTGCTGGTAATCCACGATGACCTCGACCTGCCGCCGGGCAAAATCCGCATCCGCCAGGACGGCGGCTCCGGCGGGCACAAGGGAATCGCGTCCATCACCGCCGCCCTGGGGAGCCCGGACTTTATCCGCCTGCGGGTGGGCATCGGACGACCGGCGGATGTCGATGAGGAAACTATAACCGGATACGTGCTCAGTGACTTCACTCCTGAAGAAGAAAATATTATGACCGGGGTGATACCGACGGTGAGCGAAGCCATCCTCTGCCTGCTCAGTGACGGTCTCGAAGCCGCCATGAATAAATACAACCGGGTGTTGTAATGGAAGATAAGGTAATCATCGCGGTGATTGGCGGTAACCAGTGCTCGGCTAAAGAAGCCAGGCTTGCGGAAGAAGTCGGCCGGGAACTCGCCCGGCACGGGGCGGTGCTCATCTGCGGGGGCTTAAGCGGTATCATGGAGGCGGCCTGCCGGGGCGCCAGCGAAGCGGGGGGTCTTACCATCGGCATACTGCCGGGAGAAAGGCGCGAGACGGCCAACCCTTACGTCCATCTGACCATCGTCAGCGGTGTCGGCCGCGCCCGCAACCTGGCGGTGGTAAAATCCGCCCGGGCGGTCATCGCCATCAGCGGCCGCTACGGCACCCTCTCCGAGATAAGCTTCGCCCTCCAGAGCGGCA
>JBDRFW010000065.1:0-3613 GCA_043818415.1 Chloroflexota bacterium
CGCTGCACCGGCACGGCGATGCCGACCCGGAAATGGTCGAACCCCTGCTCCTGGCGGTAGAAGATGGCCCGCGCCCCGAAGAGGGAAGCCCAGCACCCCTGGACCGCGTTCACCACGTCGTCCTCGCCCTGTATGTTGAGGAAGGTGGCCTGCTGGCCGGCGAAGGAGGCCTCAGGCAGGTCCTCGGCCGTGCCGGAAGAGCGGACCGCCACCAGGCCCTTGCCCATCTTGACGTAGGCTTTCTTGATTTCCTCGGCGGTCTCCGGGGGCATCTTGGCCCCCCGTATCAACTCCTGGACTTTTTCAGCCACTTCCTGGAGCTGGCGGCTGTTGTGGACATCAACGGGGCCCAGCAATGCCCTGATTTTACCGGCCAGGCCGGCCTTCTCGATAAAGTCCGAATAAGCGGTTGAGGTTACGATGAAGCCGGGGGGCACGGGAATACCGGCATTGGTCATTTCTCCCAGGTTGGCACCCTTGCCACCCACCAGGGGGATGTCATCCTTGGTAACTTCATTGAACCAGACGACGGCTTTTTGACCTTGTTTCATGACTGTGCCTCCGTTTTTATTGGGATTTGGGCGGTTCGCGGAACTCTCCCATTATACATGTTCGCCGAAAACGCTTGTCAACTTTTAAATTATAGGGAGAGTGCCGGAGGATAGTCAATTAAGGAGCCCTGTAAAGCAAGGCTTTAAAACACCTATTTTTATTTTGTCCCCGGGACTTAATTGTGATATTTCCGTGAGGATTAGAGTGCTGTCATTTTATTTGACAGGGCTGTTGACGTGGGGTTAGAATTTATAGGCACGGTTGAGCAAAGGGGAGGAAGGTATGGCCATGATTGAGATGACGATTGATAGCATCCGCGTCAGCCTGATGAACTACCAGCGCGTGGTGATACTTAAAGAAAAAATGTCCGACCGCTATCTGCCCATCTGGATTGGCCCGGCGGAGGCGGATGCCATCGCGGTCAAGCTCCAGGGGGTGGCGGTACCCCGTCCCCTCACGCACGACCTCCTCAGTTCGGTTATCGATACCCTGGGGGCGGTGGTCAACTCCATCATCGTCAACGACCTCAAGAATGACACCTTTTTCGCCAAGGTTATCCTCGACGTGGACGGGAAGCAGGTGGAGGTGGACTCGCGCCCCAGCGACGCCCTGGCCCTGGCGGTGAGGACCGGCGTCCCCATCTTCGCCGACGAATCGGTGCTGGATAAAGCCGGCATCCTGCTCGACGGGGAGACGGGCAAGCCCATCTTCGAAGAGGGGGACGAGGTCCCCGGCAAGAACGCCCGGGTTACCGACGAGGATATGAAGAAAAAGATGTCCGCCTTCTACGACTTCATCAACACGCTTGACCTGGACGACTTCGACAAACGCAAGTCCTAGGCAGGCCCACCTCGACCGCGGCGGGGACCGTAGCGATGGAAGAGAGCCTGATTAAGCGATTGATTGCTTCGATAAAGTGTGGTTCCTGCGGGCAGCACTACGAGGAAGACCACATGGAGGTCATCGAGCACAGCGACGAGCTCTGGTTCCTGAGGGTCTTCTGTTCGTCATGCCACACCCGGTGCCTGGTGGCGGCCATTATCCGGGAGGACAGTAAGCCGGAGGTCGTCACCGACCTCACCGAGGCGGAGCTGGAGAAGTTCCGGAATGCCGAGGGCATCCGGGAGGAAGACCTGCTGGAGATGCACCGCTTCCTCAAGGACTTCAAAGGCGATGTGCCCGGTCTCTTCCGACCGGAACAACCCGGATAAACTGCCGGAGAATCCGACCCCTCCACCCTTACTGAGGTTAAGAACAAAAAAGCAAACACTCCCCTCAAACTTGACGCCGTTTATACGTATCAAGTAATATTTTTATATATGGGGAACATTTCACTGACCCTCAATGGTGCCCCTGTCAGCGCGCCACAAGGGATGACCATCCTGGAAGTCGCCCGGGAAAACGGAATCGATATCCCCACCATGTGCTACCTCAAGGACCTGGCGCCCAGCGGCTCCTGTCGACTCTGCGTGGTGGAGGTAGAAGGCTCCCGGACCCTGGTCGGCTCCTGCCACACCCCCGTCACCCCCGGCATGGTTATCCAGACCCACTCCCCCAAAGTGCTGGAGGTGCGCCGCGTGCTCATCGAGCTGATGATGGCCTCCCACCCGGACAGCTGCATCGTCTGCGAGGCGGCCAACTGCTGCGAGCTGCGCATGCGCGCCACCGACCTCGAGGTGGGGATGTCCCGGTTCCGCACCCGGATGCACTACTTCCCCGTGGAAGACGAAAACCCCAACATCATCCGCGACATGTCCAAGTGCATCCTGTGCCGGCGCTGCGTGTCCGCCTGCTATAACATTGAAGGAAAGAAGATGTTCAGCCTCGCCTACCGCGGCTTCGAGACGAAGGTCATTTACGACCTCGACAAGCCGATAGGCAGCCAGGAGACCTGCCGCGACTGCAAGACCTGTATTTCCCTCTGCCCCACCGGCGCCCTCCGCCTGCCCATGAAGTTCGGGCAGGCCAAGAAGGGTCCGGTCCTCTACGTGAAAGGTTAAGCCGCCGGCTGACGGAGTGAGATGACCAATAAAGCCGCCCGCGAAAAAGCGCCGGACAACATCCTGATGGCCTTGCAGGAGGCCCAGGCGAGGTCCGGCCCCCTGACCCAAGAGGTCATGGCGGAGCTGGCCACGTCCCTGGGCGTGCCGGCCAATGACGTCTACGGGGTAGCCAGCTTCTATTCCTTCCTGTCCGTCAAGCCGCTCGGCCGTAACGTCATCAGGGTCTGCCAGAGCCTGCCCTGCCACCTGAAGGAAGGCCAGGCCGTCATCGACGCCATTAGAAAAGCGTCAGGTGTCAGGCCCGGCCGGACCACCGGGGATGGCCATTTCACCTTCGAGCTGGTCAACTGCATCGGCCTCTGTGACGGGGCCCCGGCCATGCTCATCAACCACGACGTTCATACCGACCTTACGCCGGGAAAGATAGCCGGCATCCTGCAAAAATATAAGTGACCCGGAGACTATTCAGTGCCTCAAGAGAAGGTAGTTTTAAGAAACTGCGGAGTCATCGACCCGGCGGACATCAAGACCCACCGGGCCAGGGACGGCTTCAAGGCCCTGGAGAAGGCCCGCGGGATGACCCCGGAGGAGGTCATCAACGAGATTAAGACCTCCGGCCTGCGCGGCCGGGGCGGGGCCGGCTTCCCCAGCGGTATCAAGTTGGAGGGGGCCAGGAACTCCCCCGGCGACGAGAAGTACGTCATCGGCAACGCCGACGAGGGCGAGGTGGGCACCTTCAAGGACCGGTATATCATCCAGAACGACCCCTTCTCCCTGGTGGAAGGCCTGGCCATCGCCGGCTACGCGGTCGGCGCCCGGCAGGGCTATATCTACCTGCGGTGGGAATACAGCTACCTGCTCGACCTGCTCCGCGGCGCCATCGACCAAGCCAGGGCGGCCGGCTACCTCGACGGTTTCAGCATCGAGGTGCGCCAGGGCGCCGGCGCCTATGTCTGCGGCGAAGAATCGGCCCTGATGGAGTCCATCGAGGGCAAGCGCGGCGAATCGCGCTACCGCCCCCCCTTCCCCACCGTCGCCGGGCTGTTCCAGAAGCCGAC
>JBDRFW010000066.1:0-14799 GCA_043818415.1 Chloroflexota bacterium
GGTCCCGATACTGCTGGCGGTGGCCGCCCTCATCGTGGCGTGGTGGCGGGAGAGGGTCGGCGGTATCCTGTTAATCGTGACCTACCTGGTGCTGTCGCTGGCGCCGTCGGTGCACTCAATCTACTACGGGGAAGGTTTTCAATTTTACGCAGGCATGTGGTTTTTCGCCCTGCCGTTCCTCGTGGCGGCGATATTGTTCCTGGCGGCCTGGCGGCTATCAAGGCAAAACTTGTAGACCTCCCCCGCCTTGACAAAAACCACGGGGTCTCTGATAATAGCTTGGTATCCCCCTTAATCCCAGCCTGTCAGGCAAGGGAGTGTGACCATGAAAGCATTGAGATGGTACGGCCGGAAAGACCTGCGGTACGTGGACGTGCCGGAGCCTTCCCCCGGGCCGGGACAGCTGAAGGTAAAGGTAGCCCTGGCCGGCATCTGCGGCACCGACCTTAAAGAGTACGCCTCCGGCCCCGTGATGATAGCCGCGGAGAAAGCGCCGATTACGATAGGGCACGAGTTCTCTGGAAAGGTAGCGTCCGTGGGGAAAGGCGTCAAGGACTTCAGGGTGGGGGAGCGGGTGACCGGGGTCGGCTACTACTACTGCGGTGAATGCTATGTCTGCAAAGAGGGACGGTACAACCTCTGCGTGAACCAGGGCTTCACCGGGCTCTTCACCGACGGCTGCATGGCGGAGTACGTCAACGTCCCGGCCTACGCCTGCTACCACCTCCCGGACGGGGTAACGGACGAGGCCGGCGCCATGGTCGAGCCGCTGGCCGTGGCCCTCCACGCCGTACGGCAGGCCCGCGTGCAGCTCGGCAACACGGTGGCGGTGGTGGGGGACGGCACCATCGGGCTCTGCGCCCTGCTCGCCGCCAGGGCGGCGGGGGTCTCCGAAGTGTACGTCGTCGCCAAGCACAGGGGGCGCGGTGAGCTCGCCAGGGCGCTGGGCGCCACGGCGGTCATCTACCTCAGCGACGGCAACCCGGTGGAACAGTTGCAAAAAATCTCCGGCGGCCCGGGCGCTGACGCCGCCATCGAGTGCGTCGGCTACCCGGACACGCCCCAGTTGACCGTGGAGCTCCTCCGCCGGGGCGGCATCGCCGTCATCGTGGGGGTCTTCAGCAAGCCCGGCACCTTCGAGTTCAGCACCATGACCTTCGCCGAGAAGACGATGGTGGGCAGCTCCATCTACGTCCACGAGGGCCAGACGGCCGTGGACCTGCTGGCGGACGGGAGAATCGACGCCTCGCGCCTGATTACGTCCGTCGTCCCCCTCAAGGACGCCGTGAAGCTCGGCTTCGAGGAGCTGCTGGCCAACAAGGATGCCAACGTCAAGATACTGCTGCGCGTCCCTTGAGATTGGGCCGGGCGGTACCTTACAATAAGAATAACACCACGCAAGGAGGCAAACATTGGTCAATAAAAACATCTACGAGTTCCCCATCATCTACACCAACCCCATCCCCAAAATAGCCCTGGGATGGGGCGCCTACGAGACGGTCGGCGACGAGTGCAAGGCCGCCGGCATCAAGAAGGCGCTTATCGTGACCTCCGGCCTCCGGGGCACCGGCATCGTCGAGGAAATCAAGGGAATCCTGAAGCACAGCGGCATCGCCGTCGACGTCTTCGACAAGGTCACCTCCAACCCCAAGGACCATGAGATAATGGCGGCCTACAAAGCCTTCGTGGACGGCAAGTGCGACGGCGTGGTGGCGGTGGGTGGGGGCAGCTCCATCGATACCTGCAAGTCCATCCGCGTGGTGGCGGCCAACGGCGGCAAAGACGTCAACAACTTCACCGCCCATCTCGACCCGCCCTGGATGGAGACGCTGGCCAAGCTGAAACCATGCACCATCCCCCAGATTTCCGTGGCCACCACCTCCGGCACCGGTGCCGAGGTCACCTCCTGGGCGGCCATCACCAATACCAAGGCCCGGGCCAAGGTGCTGGTCAGCGCCCCCAACGTCCAGTCCACCGTCGCCATCGTCGACCCGCTACTCATCAGGCTCCAGCCGAGGAACTTTGCCGCCTGGACGGGCTTCGACGCCATGGCCCACGGGTTCGAGGCCTTCGTGACCAAGGTACAGGGCCCCTACGCCTACGGCATCCTGCTGCGGGCGGTGGAGCTCATCTACAAGAACCTCCGGGAGTTCACCTACAACCGGATGAACAAGGACGCCTGCGAGAAGATGTGCTGGGCGGCCACCATGGGCGGCATCGCCATCGGCTTCGGGGCCGGCGCCGGCATCGTGCACGGGCTGGGCCACCAGGTGGGCGCCCTGACGGACTGCCATCACGGGCGGGTCAACGCCGTCCTGACACTGGCGGGAGAACGGTACAACCAGCCGGCCGCCCTCGATAAGTTCGCCGCCATGACGCAGGCCATGGGCATCGATACCCGCAACATGACGGATTGGCAGGCCGCCGACCGCTGGTTCGAAGAGATAGAGCAGCTGATGAAGGACCTGGAAATCACCCCCGGCCACCTGGCCGACCAGTTCGGTCTGCAGGAGAAGGATCTGGAGCACATCGTCGAGATTTATTCCAACGACTTCTGCAGCCAGGGCAATCCCAAGGAGTTCAACCACGACGAGGTCATCGCCCTGCTCAAGAGAGTCATGCACAACTCCTACTAGGACCGTGCGGAAAAAACCGAATAGAAGTTAATAGCGAGGGTGGCGGAAAGTCCCCGGTTAATTGTAAAATATTCCCGGGGGCTCCCCACCCTCACTTTGATAAATAACGGTAAGGAAGGTTAACATGGAAAAAGAGACACCGGTAACCCCGAAGAACGAGACCGGGACCGCCGAAGAACCGGAAGTAATCGAGGAAATTGCCGTCGAGGAGCTCAGCATCGACGGCGTCTGCGGGGTCTATTAGCCATGACCCGCCTGGCCGATGATGTCCAGGTCAGGAAGGAAGGCTGGGGGCTGCTCTTCTACGTGAGGTCACGCCACAAGGTATGCTTCGTGAGGAGCGGCGACTGGCTCTATCCCCGGCACTTCGACGGCACCTGGACGGTCGACGGCATCGTCGAGGATATCGCCCGGCGCACCGGCACCCCGGCGGAGATTATCGAGCGCTCCCTCCCCGGACTGACCGGGCACCTCGCCGCCAGGAGAATGATTAGCGATGAAGTACGCTGACTGGCCGCTGTCCGCCCCGGTGAACCTGACCTGGGAAATCACCCACCGGTGCAACTTGAAATGCGTCCACTGCCTCTCCGCCAGCTCCCGGGAGTCCCCCGGCGAGCTCGGCTTCGACGAGTGCAAAGCTATCGTCGACCAACTGGCGGAGCTGAAGGTATTTGAAATCAACTTCGGCGGCGGCGAGCCGCTGCTCAAGGACTTCTTTCTCCCGCTGCTGCGCTATATCCACGAAAAAGAAATCGTCACCTGCGTCAGCACCAACGGCACCGCGCTCACCGACGAGGCAGTGGACTGCTTCGCAGGAAGCCCCCTGATGAACATCCAGGTCAGCCTCGACGGGGCCACCCCGGAGGTCAACGACCGCATACGGGGGGAGGGGACGTTCCACCGCATTATCCGGGGCATCGAGCGACTGGCCGGCAAGAATATACCCCTCTCCATCAACACCGTGGTGACATCGCTGAACTTTACGCAGTTGAGCGAGCTGAAAGAACTGGCCGCGTCCTACGGGGCCGGGCTGCGCGTCTCGCGGTTCCGTCCCTCGGGGCGGGCGCGGGAAAGCTGGGAGATGCTGCGGCTGAAGGCGGCGCAGCTAAGGGAGCTCGCCGACTGGCTTAGCAGCGACCCGACCATCCTGACGGGGGACTCCTTTTTCTCCATCTCCCAGGACGGGAGGCGGCAGCTGGGGCTGGACATGTGTGGCGCCTGCAAGATGACCGCCTGCATCGACCCGGTGGGCGGCGTCTATCCCTGCGCCTTCATGCAGGACGTAGAGTTCCGCGGCGGCAGCCTTAAAGAGACCGCCTTCAAGGACATCTGGGACAACTCCCCCGCCTTCAACTACTTCCGGCGGCTGGAGCCCGTGTCCTGCCGCCAGTGTCCCCGCTTTAAGAAGTGCCGCGGCGGCTGCCCGGCGGTCGCCTACTTCGTCAGCCGCGACCTCAACCGCGCCGACCCCGAGTGCCTGGTCAACTGGAGTCGGGACATCGCCGCCGCGCCACCGCTCGAGGACAGGTAACGTTATCGTGGACGGGGGATAGAGCTATGTACGGGCAATTCAAATACCTTTTTTCACCACTCCAGATAGGCCGGACGGTGGTGCCGAACCGCATCTCCTTCTCCGCCCACCTGACCAATCTCTCCGAGCACAACCTCCCCTCCGAGCGCCACGCGTACTACCTGGCGGAGCGGGCGAAGGGCGGCACCGGCCTCATCATCACCGAGGAGCAGTCCGTCCACCCCACCGACCACGCCTACGAGAGGCTCATCGACGCCTATAAGCCGGAGGTCGTGCCCGGCTACCGCCGCATCTGCCGCGCCGTCCACGAGTTCGAGACGAAGATATTCGCCCAGCTGAACCACAACGGCGCCCAGGGGGACGGCAGAAACTCCCGCCTGCCCGTCTGGGGGCCTTCCCCGGTGCCGGACGTGCTCTTCCGGGAAGTGCCCAAGGAGATGGAAAAAGAGGACATCAGGGAAGTCATCGACTACTTCGGACGGTCGGCCGGGCATGTCCGGGAGGGCGGCTTCGACGGCATCGAGCTGCAGCTCGGCCACAGCTCACTGATACGGCAGTTCCTCTCGCCGCTGTCCAACTTCCGCAACGATGAGTACGGCGGCAGCCTGGAGAACCGGATGAGGCTGGCCATCGAGGTCATCGGGGCCGTCCGGAAAACGGTGGGGGGTGATTACACCCTGGGGATACGCCTCTGCGCCGACGAGATGATTCCCGGCGGGTTGACCCTGGACGACGTCAAGGAAATCGCCCGCCGCCTCGAGGCCACCGGGAAAATCGACTTCATCGACCTGAGCGTGGCGACATTTTACAACCTGTACCTGGTCGGCGGCACGATGCACACCCCCCTGGGCTATACCATCCCCTTGGCCGCCGGCATCAAGGAAGTCGTCAGCCTGCCCGTCTTCTGCACCGGCCGTATCAACGACCCCGTCATGGCGGAGCGGGTGCTGGCGGACGGCCAGGCGGACATGATTGGCATGGTACGGGCGCAGATTTGCGACCCCGAGATGGCCAACAAGGCGAAAGAAGGCCGGCTGGAGGAGATACGCTTCTGCGTGGCCGACAACCAGGGGTGCTACGGGCGGATCTCCGCCGGCAAGGACATCGGCTGCATCCAGAACCCCAACATCGGTCGCGAGAAAACGCACGGCGCCGGCTCCATCAAACCGTCGCCCGTGAAAAAGAAGGTGATGGTTGTGGGCGGGGGGCCGGCGGGGCTGCGGGCCGCCGAGATTGCCGCCCGGCGCGGCCACGATGTCACGCTCTACGAAAAGAAGGACAAGCCCGGCGGCCAGGTCAACATCGCCGCCCTGGGGGCGGGACGGGAAGAGCTGGGGGCCGTCATCCGCAACGAGGAGAACCAGCTCAAGATATTACCGGT
This sequence comes from Chloroflexota bacterium, assembly GCA_043818415.1. GTDB lineage: Bacteria > Chloroflexota > Dehalococcoidia > Dehalococcoidales > RBG-16-60-22 > RBG-16-60-22. Next base: position 5,549 of record JBDRFW010000066.1, read on the forward strand.
AAAAATCGTCCTGAACCAGGAAGTCACCGCCGAGTTCGTCATGGAACAGGACCCGAAGGTCGTGATTATAGCCACGGGGTCGGTCCCCAAGGAGTGCCCGGTGCCGGGCGCCCAAGGCCCCAATATCTATAATGTCTGGCAGGTCCTCACCGGGGCGGCGGTACCGGGGGAGAAGGTGCTCTTCGTGGACTACGACGGCCACCACCAGGCCACGGCCACGGCGGAGTTCCTCGCCGACCGCGGTAAAAAGGTGCACATGCTGACATCGTCGCTGTTCGTCGGGCAGGACCTGGGACCTATTCAGGACCTCTACCCCACCCGCCAGCGCCTGCTGCTGAAGGGCATTACCTTCACGCCGGACTTCGCCGTGATGGAAATCAAGGGGCTGGAGGTCAAGGGCTTCAACGTTTACTCCAACGAGTGGCAGACCTTCGGCGGGTACGACGCCATCGTGCTGGCAATGGGCAACCGCGTCGAGGACGGCCTCTATAAAGCCCTCAAGGGCAAGGTCAAAGAGCTTTACCGCATCGGCGACTGCGTGGCGCCGCGCAAGATAGACATGGCCATACTCGAAGGCGAAAAAGTGGGGCGGATGATTTAAAGAATAATAAAAACGTCATTCCCGCGCAGGCGGGAATCCAGCGGGGTGCTGGGTGGTCTGGATAGTCGGGTCAAGCCCGACTATGACAATTTCTTTAATCGCAGAGATAATAAGATGGCCGGAACGAGAGAAATCTGGGTGCTCCCGGAGATAGACGAGACCGCCGGGGAAGTCCACAAGCTGAGCCTGGGGCTGCTGACCGAGGCCAGGAGCATCGCGGGGAAGGTCGGCGGCAGCGTCACCGCTATCGTCCTCAGCGACCGCACCCCGGACCACGCCGATGTTTTCGGCCAGTACGGCGTGGACAGCGTTTATGTCTTCCGGGACCCGCTGCTGAAGCACCCCTCCCCCGAGGCCGCCGCGGCGGCCCTGCTGCCGCGACTGCGCCAGGACAAACCCTGGCTCTTCATCATGGGGCATACCGCTTTCGGGCGGGGGCTGGCGCCGCGGCTGGCGGGGCTGCTGGATACCGGGGCGGTGTCCAACTGTGTGAAAATCGACCTCTCCCCGCCGGAGAGTCCGAAGTTCTACCGTCCCATCTACGGGGACCAGATCTACCAGGAGGTGGTCTTCCAGAGAAGCGGGACGATGCTGGCGACGATGGACCCGCGCGTCCTGAACGTGGCCCCGGCGGCCAATGCCGGCAGGGTCAAGACCCTGGTCATCGAGGCGAAGCTCCCGGAGGGGTCGGTGAGGACGAGGCACACGGGATACATGGCGGCGGACTACCGGGAAGTGGACGTCAGCGAGGCCGATACCATCGTGGCGGCGGGGGGCCGGAGCGGCCGACGACGACATTTTACCGCTGGTCGAAGAGCTGGCCGCCCTGCTGGAGGGGGCCATCGGTACCACCCGCCCCGTGGTGGACGGGGGGAAAATCCCCAAGGAGCGGCTCATCGGGCAGACCGGCAAGGTGGTCAGCCCGGACTTCTACCTGGCGCTGGGCATCTCCGGCGCCACCCACCACGTCGGCGGCATCCAGGAGTCGGGCCGCATCGTGGCCATCAACCGCGACCCCCACGCCCCCATCTTCCAGAGCGCGGACGCGGGCATCACCGCCGACCTCCGGGACGTGCTGCCATTACTGATAGACCGCATCAAGCGCGCGAAGGACCATGGCGAAATACTTTGACGTTATCATCGTGGGGGCGGGACCGGCCGGCAGCCTGGCGGCCCTCAAGCTGGCGCGCGCCGGACTGAACGTGGTCATGGTGGAGCGGGGCAGCTACCCCGGCGCCAAGAACATGTTCGGCGGGCTGCTCCACAACACCCCCGTGTTGAACGAACTAATCCCCGACTTTGGGGAGAGGGCGCCGCTGGAGCGGCACGTCTATCAAAAGACTCTGGCCTTCCTGACCCCGGAAGCGGCGGTATCCCTGAACTTCGAGAGCGAGGACTTCGAGAAGCCCCCCTATAACGGATACACCGTCTTCCGTCCGGTATTCGATAAATGGCTGGCCGGGGAGGCGGTCCGGGAGGGGGCGCTGCTGCTCGGCGACTGCGCCGCCGAAAATTTAGTCAAAAAGGACGGCCGGGTGGTCGGCGTTACCGTGAAAGGACGGGAGGGGGAGCTGCGGGGCAACATCGTCATCGCCGCCGACGGCGTGCTGTCCTTCCTGGCGGAGAAGGCCGGCCTGCGGAAAGAGTTCAGGGCTTCCGACATGGGAGTGGGCATCAAGCTGCTGCTGGGACTGCCCGAGGCCGCCATCAACGAGCGCTTTCACCTGGTCCGGGACGAAGGAGCGGACATCAGCTTCGTGGGGGCGACCGGCGGGATGCGGGGCGGCGGCTTCCTCTACACCAACCGCGAAAGCGTCTCCGTGGGGCTGGTGGTGCACCTCGACTCCCTCCGGGCGGCGGGCAAAACGCCCTACGACGTCCTCAACGAGTTTTTAGGGCACCCGCTGTTGAGAAAGCTGCTCAAGGGCGCCGAGCCGCTGGAGTACTCGGCACACCTGATACCGGAGGGCGGCTACAAAGCGATGCCAAAATTATACACCGACGGCCTGATGCTGGCCGGGGACGCCGCCGGGCTGGTCTATACCAACGGCATCAACCTGGAAGGCATCAACCTGGCCATGACCTCCGGGGTGCTGGCCGCCGAGACGGCGATTAAGGCCCTGGAGGCCGGCGACTACTCGGCGCGGACGCTGGCATTGTACAAGAAGAAGCTGGACGATAGCTTTGTCATCAGGGACATGAAGACGTTTAAAAACGCCGCCGGCCTGATGCACTCGGAGCGCCTCTACGAGGCTTACCCGAAAATCCTGGCCGGCATCTTCGAGAAGATGTACCGGGTGGACGGCAAGCCGCGGTCGAAGCTGCTGCGCCTGGCCCGCCGGGAGGCTTTGAAAGAGATGGGGGTGAAGGGCATCGTCGCCGACGGCATCAAGATAGGCAGGGCTTGGCTATGAACATCGAGAATTTGACGCAGCTTACGCAGTTCCAGGTCGACGACCAGCCCCATATCGTCGTCAACAAGGAGATATGCCGGACATGCGACCACCGCGCCTGCGTCCTGGCCTGCCCGGCTAACTGCTACACCTGGGACGAGGCCACCGGTCTGCTGAGCGTCGTTTACGAGAACTGCCTGGAGTGCGGCACCTGCTATGTCCTCTGCGATAAGGGGTCGGTGGACTGGACTTACCCGCGGGGCGGCTACGGCGTCCGCTTCCGCCTGACTTAAAAGCCATGAAGATAATCGTTTGCCTGAAGGAGGTTGTCGACCCGGCGCTGGGCCTGGACTCCGGCCTGAGAAACGGGTTGGTCTTCCGGGAGGGGCTGCCGCTCCGGCTGAACCCCTGTGACGCCGCGGCATTGGCGGTGGCCCTCGGGGTGGGGGCGCCGGAAAAAGGGGACGTCGAAATCACCCTGGTCTCCATCGGCCCGGACGGGGTGGAAAGCTACCTGAGGAACGGGCTGGCGATGGGGGCGGACCGGGCGGTGCGCCTCTGGCAGGAGGGCTTCGGGGGGATGTCGCCTTACCAGAAAACGGGGCTGCTGGGCGGGGTCGTGTCACGCTACGGGGCGGACATTGTCCTGACCGGGGCGGGGAGCCTGGATACCGCCCATAGCCAGGTCGGGCCGTTGCTGGCCGCCCGGCTCGACTGGCCCTGCGTCAGCGATGCCGTCAGCCTGGTACTCGACGAGGAGGGCCTCAGCCTTATTCGGGACATCGGCCGGGGGGAACGGGAAGCTTTGACGTGCTCCCTGCCGGCGGTCGTCACCGTGAAGGGCGATGGCAAACTGCCCTGCGCTTCCCTGGACCGGCTCGTCGAGAGCCGGTACGCCGAGGTAACGGTCTTGACCGCCCCCGACCTCGGAATATCCGCCGAGGAGCTCAAGGACGAGCCCACCCGGGTCACCGGTATCCTGCCACCCCGGCCGCGCCCGCGGAAAGTGCCGCCGCTGGACAGCTCCCTGCCGGCATTCTACCGCATATTGCAGCTGCTGAAGGGGGGCATTTCCAAGAGGAAGGGATTGATGCTGCGGGGCAGCAGCCAGGAGCTGGCCGAGCACCTCTTCGAAATGCTCAAGGAAGAGGGCGTGGTGAAGTCGGCCGCGGACCGATGAAAGGGTTCGGCTTTTCCCTGGCGGACGGCGCCTCCCTGGTGGAAGACGCCAGCGGCTATTACCTGCTCTCCCGGCTGCCCATCCGCATCCTCCGCCTGAACCGGGCGCTCCACCGCCTCCTCAATCATATCCAAAGAGCGGCGAGCTTGCCGATTTCATTGATGAAAACCCCGGCCTTGAGGATGGGCAGCTGCTGCGGACGCTGTTTTCGCTGGTGGCCCGGGGCTACCTGAAGCTGGAGCGGCTGGCCGAACCGGGGGACTACCCGAAGGTCTCCATTATCATCCCGGTGCGCGACCAGCCGGAGGACCTGGCGGAATGCCTGAAGTCGCTGGAAGCCCTGGACTACCCGAAGGAACAAATTGAAATCATCGTGGTGGACGACGGCTCGGAAAAAGAAGTAGCCCAAATGGTTTCCCCGGATATTAGAGTCATACGGCAGGCCGTTTCGCAGGGCCCGGCGGCCGGCCGCAACACCGGGGCGGAGGCGGCAGGCGGGGAAATCCTGGCCTTCCTGGACGCGGACTGCATCGCCGGGAAGGACTGGCTGAAGGAAATCGTCCCGTTTTTCCGCACGGCGACGGTCGGGGCGGCGGGCGGCTACGTGGACGGATACTATAAGGAGAGCTTTCTCGACCGCTACGAGGCGGTGGCCTCTTCGCTCAACCTGGGTAAGCGCCTCCTCATCGAGGGCCGGACGGGGTCGAGCTTCTACGTGCCCACGGCCAACCTGCTGGTCACGCGGGAAGCCTTCAACGCGGCCGGCTGCTTCAAGGTGGGGATGCACGTGGGGGAGGACGTCGATTTCTGCTGGCGGATGAGGGACCTCGGTTACTCCCTGCTCTACGTCCCCTTTGGGAGGGTCGCCCACAAGCACCGCAACCGGCTCGGTAAAATGCTCAAAAGACGCGGCGACTACGGGACGTCGGAGGCGGCGCTCTACGGAACGCACCGGGAGAAGAGGAAGACCTTCCTGGCCTCGGTATATACCGGGCTGTCCTTCCTGGCCGCGACCCTGGCCGTGCTGCTGCTGAACCCCTACCCGCTGGCGCTAGTCCTGCTCCTCTTCGGCCTGGACCTGTGGCAGAAGACCGCCACCTTGAAGAAGTATAAAGCGGCGATTCCTTTCGGGAAGCTGGCCGCCGCCGCCTTCCGGAGCTACCTCTCCCTGTTCTATTTCGCCTTTTTTCACCTGGTACGCTACTACCTTATTCTCATCTTCGCCCTCGGGTTTTTGCTCCACCCCCTCTGGCTTTTCGGGGGGCTGGCCATCGTCTACACTTCAATCGTGGACTTTACCGTCAAGAAGCCGCAGCTCAACTACCCGGCGTTCCTGTTTTTCTACCTGCTGGAGCACCTCGCTTACCAGGTCGGCGTCTTCCGGGGGTGCCTCAAGCAGCGGTATTTCGGCTCCTATCTCCTGTCCTTCAAGCGCGCCTGATGCGGCTAATCGTACTTGATGACCCAGCGCCCGACAATCTCCCGGGCCAGCATGGCCCGCCGCGCCTCGTCGAGGTCTTCCAGCCCGATGGTCCGGGTCACCAGCTTGTCCGTCTTGAGCTCGCCGGTGGCCATCAGCTCCATGAGACTGGGCAGGTCCTCGGTGGGGTGGGCCTCACCGTAGAGGGTGCCGCGTATCGTTTTCGCCTGGAGGGACCCGTAGCAGAGGGGGATATTGGTGGTGGACTCGGCAGGGGCGATACCGGTGGCGATAAGCGTGGCCCCCGTGCGCAGGGACCACCAGGCCTGCACCTGGGCACCGGGGTCGCCGATAGCCTCGATAGCGTACTCCAGTCCGTTGCCATCGGTGAGCTCCATGATAATCGGAATGGGGTCGTCCTTGCTCGAATCGATAAAATGGGTGGCGCCGAACTCCAGGGCGATATCGCGCTTGGACGCCTCCAGGTCAACGGCGACGAGGGGCCGGCAGTGGCGCAGCGCCGCGAAGCGGATGGCATTGAGCCCGATGCCGCCGCAGCCCCAGACACCTAAAGCGGTGCCCTCGCAGGCGTTGGCTATCTTGACGACGCTCCCCCAGCCGGTGACCACGGAGCAGCCGAGCTGGCAAAGAAGCTCCGGGGCCAGCTTGATATGCTCGGGGACCTTCACGGCGCCGATTTCCGGGAGGATGGCGTGGGTGGCAAAACCGGCGACGAAGTTGTTCAGGCCCACCCGCTTGCCTTTGGCATCGGTATAGCGCGAGGTGCCGTCGAGGAGGTTGCCGGTGCGGAAGTAAGGCATGTTCCCCTCGCAGATGTTGGGTCGACCCCGCAGGCACTGGAAACACTTGCCGCAGGGGACCATCCAGCACCCGATAACGCGGTCGCCCGGCTTGACTTTGGTCACGCCCGGCCCCACCTTTTCCACCACCCCGCAGGACTCGTGGCCGAGAACGGTGGGCAGGGTGACCGGCAGGATTCCCAGCCAGCAATGAAGGTCGGAGTGGCAGAACCCGGTGGCCAGGTGCTTGACCTGCACCTCGTGCTCGCGGGGCTCGGCCATCTCCAGCTCCTCGATGGAGAGCGGCGCCCCGAACTCGCGACAGACGGCGGCTTTAATCCTCATTTTCGTCCTCCTAAGGTGTTATTTAATCATCGTCGCGCAGCACCGCCCCGGTGCTGGCCGAGGTCACCCTGGCGGCATAGCGCCGGAGGTAACCGGACGTCACTTTAGGCTGGAACGGCGGCAGCTCCGCGAGGCGGCTTTTTAACTCTTCATCAGGTAACTCGACGTCCAGCTTACCGCCGGGGATATCAATGCTGATAATGTCGCCGTCACGCAGGGCGGCAATCGGCCCGCCGGCGGCGGCCTCCGGGGAGATGTGCCCGATGGCCGGGCCACGGGTGGCCCCGGAGAAACGACCGTCCGTGACCAGGGCCACCTCCTTGTCCTTGCCCATCCCGCAGAGCAGGGAGGTGGTCCAGAGCATCTCCACCATGCCGGGACTGCCCCGCGGCCCCTCGTAGCGGATGACCAGGACGTCGCCGCTCCGGAACTCCTGCCGCATGACCGCCTGCGTGGCCGCCGCCTCCGAGTTGAAGACCCGCGCCGGGCCGCGGTGGACGAGCATCTCTTTAGCGACGGCGCCGCTCTTGACCACCGCGCCGTCCGGGGCCAGGTTGCCGAAGAGCACGGCCAGCCCGCCTGTCGGCGCATAGGGCTCGGCAAAGGGATGGATTACATTACGGTCGGTCACTCTGGCCGATTCCAGGTTTTTCCCCAGCGTTTGGCCGGTGACCGTTATTACGTCCAGGTTCAATAGCGACTTCAGCTCTTTCATCACGGCCGGGATACCGCCGGCGCGGTCGAGGTGCTCCAGGCGGTAATCCGAGGCCGGGCTGAACTTGGCCAGGAGCGGCGTTTTACGGCTTATCTCGTTGACGCGGGCGAGGGGAAAATCGATTCCAGCCTCGTGGGCCAGCGCCGGCAGGTGCAGCAGGGTATTGGTGCTGCCGCCGATGGCCATTGCCACTGTAAAAGCGTTATCGATGGCCTCCCTGGTAACGATGTCGCGGGGGCAGAGGTCCTCTTTGACGAGTCCGACGCTCCGCTCCCCGACGGCCTTGGCGAGGCGGACCCGGCGGGCGTCCACTGCCGGGATGGTGCCGTTGCCGGGGAAGGCCAGGCCCAGGGCCTCGGTAAGGCAGTTCATCGTGTTGGCGGTGAACATGCCGGCACAGCTGCCGCAGGTCCGGCAGGCGGCGCGCGCCATCCTCTCCAGCTCCGCCTCGCTGATTTCCCCCCGGATAGCCCTCCCCATGCCCTCGTTCACGGAAACAAGGTCGAGCAACCGCGTCTCGCCGTCGTCGCTGAGCACCCCGGCCAGCATCGGCCCGCCGCTGACGAAGATGGATGGTATATTGACACGGACGGCACCCATGAGCATCCCCGGCACGATTTTATCGCAGTTGGGGACAAGGACGAGGCCGTCCAGGGGGTAAGCACCGGCCAGTATCTCCACGGAGTCGGCGATGAACTCCCGGCTGGGCAGGTTGTAACGCATGCCCGGCAGTCCCTCGTTGATGCACTCGCCCAGGGCGATGGTGCCCAGCTCGAAGGGCAGCCCGCCGGCAGCGTGCACCCCGTCCTTGACCGCCGCGGCGACGGTGTCCAGGCCGGCGTGGCCGGGAAACATCTCGCTCTTGGAGTTGATAACCCCGATGAAGGGCTTCTTTAAATCGGCTTCCGTCAGGCCCAGCCCGTAGAGGGCGGCCCGGTGGGGGGCGTGCTCGATGCCCTTTTTTATAATGTCGCTTCTCATGGCAGCAGCCTCGCCGGGCTACCCGGCGCAATACTGGATATCGGCGTTGGGATAGACGGCCACCGAGGCCCCATCCCCGTGGCCCTCCCGGAGCAGCCTGAGGACATCCCGCCACTTATTGGCCGTGACGATTCTGTCCGTGTCTTCCAGGTAGCCCAGGCTGGAGAGCTCCGGGTATTCCGTATAGATGATTAAGCGGCGGACGTTTTCGGGCGGCTTCACGCGCAGCGGGTAGAGCCCGCCGATGGTCCTGCCGAAGGGGCCTACGAGATAGTGGGTTACCTGGCCTTCCGGGGCGTTGGCCATCAGGACGACGTCGCCGCCTTCAGGGCTCACGGCGGAGAAAGCGATGAGTAGTCCGGAGACGGCCTCGTTGGCCTTGGCGAAGGTATTGGCGATGACGATGTCTTTATCCCGGGCGGCCGGGGTGAGGTAGTGTTTCCGGGCGTCTTCCAGGCCGGCGGCGAAGGCCTCGGCGGGGCGGCCGGCATAGACGGCCACCGTTTCCCCCCGCGAGTTCACGATGGCGTCAATCTTGATGTCGAGCCCGGCCAGGGCCGCCGTCTCGTCGATGTCCCGGCGGAGGGGGTTGTCATCGATGGCCCCCATGCTGCTGACGGTCCCGCTGAACTTTCCCTCCCGCGGGCGGTGCAGGGCGGCGATGGTCTCGTAGGCGGCCACGCCGGGCAGGAGTATCTTGCCGCCGCCGCCGAACCCGGCCATGATGTGCGGCACGATTGACCCGATGGCTATCTTGAGGTCGCACCGCATCACCTCGGCGTTGATGAGCACTTTGGTGCCGCTGGTAGTGGTGCC
>JBDRFW010000067.1:0-4120 GCA_043818415.1 Chloroflexota bacterium
TTGGCACTACAGCTATCGTTATTCTGACGCCGACGTAAGGGTGTCCGTCGTCCCAGATCAAACCCACGTTGAGATTACCGTTTCGCATCAAAGAACTCGCCAATGATAAATTTCAATGTCCCGGCCGTCTGTCTCATCGAGACCTCCAGGCCATAGTTGTCGGGCATGGCGCTCAGCCTGATCACCTTCCGGTCGTCTGGCTGAACGCCTGAGTAAGAGTTCTTCCAGGTTGTCTTGAAGCTGTCGCCTCCCTCGAGCTTGGTCCTGACCCTGATGTCAATCACGTCACCGGCTTCCATGGGAGACAGGTCTATCTTGCCTCCTGCGAAGATGTAGGCCACCGCATGCGATTCCTCGTAGACGGGCGCGTAGTCACCGGCCATCAGTTTCCACCCGGATTGTGGAGAGCGCTGCAGCTTTAAGAGCAGGTCGAGCACTGCCTGCACGTTGAGCTTTTCCTGCTTGCCTTCTACATAAAACTCGCCGGGCATTATTCACCCCTCCCCAGAGGCAGTATCTTTTTCTCTTCTTTCACCTTCTTTTCCTTCTCCTCTTCACGTGGCCGTAAAACCGGGGCTATCATGCCGAGTATCATGAAAGGGACTATCATCATCAGCAGCGAGCTCCAATCAAAGGCTGTTGTCCCGGGCGCTCCCGGCGACCCCGGCCAGGTAGGCGGTAGAGTCGAAACGGCCGGGGCCACCAGGCTGGTCGCTACCGAGTCGGCAACCTGCTCCGTCTCACGCTCCACCAGGAGAACCGACAGGATGACGTCGGTCTCATCAGCACGCAACGCACCTCGTAATCGGATAAAGTCCTTCGGGTCGACCTTGAACCAGGCCAAGCCGAAGACCTTGACCGCTTCCTCGCTGATTACGGCCTCGTTAGAGGAGAGCCGGGACATCAGGGTGTATTCCTTCTCGATATCGGTGGGGTTGGCCACGTAGATGGTGCAGCCAAGGTCATACCCAGCCGCATAAACAATCCAGGGCGGCAGGTCCCAGAAGATATTGCCCAGTTCTCCACCCATTACCGTAATCTCAGGACTCATAGCGGAAACTCGACCTCCTCTCCCTTAACCGCTTTTCTGACCAGCGAGAATGCCCAGGCTCCCACAGCTACCAACATGGCGATGCCGACCAGACCGCTGAATGCCGTCTGCCAGAACTGCGGCTGGTATTCGGCCGGGTAGTATTGGTAATACTGCTGCGGTAGATAATCGTTCATCCGGGTTTCTCCTCGATCGGCTTCGGCTTCTCCGAAGCCACAAGCGGCTTGACTAGGCTCATCATTAGGAACAGGACCAGCAACATCATCCCCATGTTGATCAGGCCGGAGATAAGGCTTTTCAGGGAATCGGGCAGGATAAGCCAGATACCGGCCGTCAGCAGCGGGGGTAAAGCAATAGTTGCCAGCAGGCCCAGGATAACCGGCAGCCAGGCGAATCCCTTCTGCCAGACAAGATAGACTGCCGGTGAGGCCGTATCGGCATAGACGAAGTAATCGCTGCCCGGCCAGGGCTCTATGCCAGCTTCACGGCAGACCTGCTCCAGGTTACCCAGGGTCTCTTCCGACAGCGGCTCGGCAAAATCGAGGCGTATTAAGAAAAGGGCACCTTCAACCGAGCTCTCTTCAAGCGGGGCGAAGGTGCCCAGGTCCTCGATATTCTGAGCCTGTCCCAATAGGACAGCCCTATATCCCGGTGGTACGAAAGCATAGGGCATGTTTCACCTCCCTATGCTTATTCGACCAGTCTCTTGCCCCTTAGCCCCCAGACCATCAGGTCTACGGTAACCGCGCCTCCGGCAATGGCCGCCGTCTCTCCGGTAGCCACCAGGGTCAGCTTGTCTCCGCCGATAAGTCGCAGGGCATTACCCAGCTCATCGGGGTCGGCAAAGTCCCTGACGACATCCCGGTACACTTTGACCTCGGCTACCCCGTCCCAGTAGGCGCCGGCCAGCACCTGGTCGCGGTCGAAGACATCACCGGCGGCAATCTGAGCCTGAGCGGCGAGGAGCCGGTCCACCGTGTTGTAGAAGAGCTTGGCGACATCATCGCTGGTGGGGAACCGTGATACCCGGAAGTTGCAGATGAGGTCGCCGGCGGTTAATGCCGCCTGCTGGTGGACGCGGATCTCGTGATTCCTGAGGTACCATATCTCGTCCTCGGGCACCTCGATTTCTCCGCTTACCTGGGCGCCGACGGCGGTACCGATGGGTACGGTGATACTGACCTGGCCGTTCCTGGGGTCGATCCTGTTCAGGGCATGCTGTTTCTCGGCCAGGACGAGCTGCTCGGTCAGGGTCTGCAGCGGGAATCCCACCCAGTAGCCGTTCTCGATGTCGTAGACGCCGAGCAGGCTCAGTAACTGGTCCAGGGGAGGCACCCACCCCTTGGGAGGCCGCGTGCCTGGATAGCCGGGAAGCTGCTGTGTTAGTATTTTATTCGTCATTTATAAACCTCCTTTAAGATTTCACCTCCGTCTAACCCTTGCTGGTGCCGGTGAAGCCCTTCAGCATGGGCGAGAGGAGACCCAGCATCAGCACCATCATGATCATCGGCATCATGGCGCTGAACATCCCTGAAAACGGGTCGGTTGTCTGCTGGGGGTAATAACCCGCTACTGTGCCGTACTGGTACTGCTGGGGCCGGACCTGCTGTCCGCCAAATTGCTGTGCTCCGTACATTTTTTCTTTCCTCCTTATTTAATAAAAACCTTAGTTGCCTAGTCCCTGGCGGTGACGCCCTTGAGCATCGGCGAGATGAGGGAAAACATCAGCACCATCATGATCATCGGCATGAAGGCGGTGAACATTCCCCCGGCGGGGTCGGTTGTCTGCGTGGGGTAATAGGCCGAGGGGCCGCTTACCTGCATGGCGCCGTACTGCCCCGGGGCTACCGGACCGGTTACCTGTTGTGCTTTGAACATAATTTCCTCCTCGTTCGACTTTAACTTAGGTCTCCCATTACTTGTGCCCGATGCCTTCTCGGAGTGGGGTTCGATTTACCGCCGCCGCGACGGCGATAAACCGGTTAAAGGCGGTACCCTCAAAGAAATCAGGCGCTAATATTGCTACTCGAACATGGCGCGTCTGTAGCCGGAGACCACGAATTCGCCCTTGCCGTTCACACCGTCGCCGTAGTGGTCGACGCGCCCTTCCTTGACCTTCGTCCCGGATGGGGCGATGCCGTTCATGCCGGTGCGGTAGGCTTCGGGAGTGGCCTTCTCCCTGTAGGCGACGGGGACGTTCTTCTCGAACTCGAGCCAGCTTGCGTACTTACCCATATGGGCACCTCCTTAATAGTTTTTGCCCGGTCGCGGCCGGGTTTTTGAAGGGGTGGTGCAACCTGGCCTGAAAAGGACAAGGGGTTAGCCTGAACCTTCCCAGTTCCAGGTTGCTAACCCCTTTTCTTGTAGCCCGAGAGCCGTCGATGAAAACAAATAGCCCTGAGAGCCAGCTTTCACCGGCAAGCTCTCAGGGCTTACACTTAAAGCTTATAACGCCGTCAGACGACTGTCAAGATTTTACGTACGTTCATACTTTAGTACTAACTTTTAGCCTTGTCATCCGCTGTGGGCTCCTTTTTGATGCAGATGAGCGCCTCGCCGTTGGCGATAATCTCGACCACATCGCCCGGCTGAAGGTTGTTATAGGCTACCCACGCCCTGGGCAGGGTGACGGCCAGGCTGACCTCGCCTACTCGAAAGAGTACCCTCCGCACCTTTATCGGCATTAACCCGACCTCTCGAACATGGCTTCATTCCACCTCCGCCATTTCTTTTCCTGGGACCTAGTGTACCTTTCTATCGCCCTGTCGGAGGCCTTCCGCTGCCACGGCGGGAGGCTTTCCCACTCGCGTGTTGCACCTGGCGATGGGATGTCCTGCTCTCTATTGCCGCCAGAGCTCGGCCGGCTCAGGACGTATCCCGTCAGCAGAAGGGCGATAAACAGCGACACACGCATGGGATACAGGATATCACCCGCTTGTGGTGAGCTTGCCGGACCTGTGTACGCAGGCCCGTAATCCTGGCTCGTCACTCTACTATCTCCACTTTGAAGCCCATCGATTGAAAGCCGCGAGCCACCATCTCGGTCCAGCCCTCGACGGCATCCCTGAT
>JBDRFW010000068.1:0-7664 GCA_043818415.1 Chloroflexota bacterium
GCCCTGCGGGAGGTGCTGGGGGAGCATATCCAGCAGCGGGGCTCGCTGGTGGCGCCGGAGCGCCTCCGCTTTGACTTTTCCCACCTGGCGGCCGTGACGCCGGAGGAAATAAAGGAAGTGCAGCGCCTCGTCAACGATAAAATACGCCGCAACCTGAAGGTGTTCGACGAGGAACTTCCCTACCAGGCCGCCGTGAAGTCGGGGGCCATCGCGCTGTTCGACGAAAAGTACGGGGACGTCGTCCGGGTGATGCGCATCGGTGAGCCGGTCATCAGCGCCGAGCTCTGCGGCGGCACCCACGTGGACTTCACGGGCGAAATCGGGTATTTCCATATCATCAGCGAGGGCAGCATCGGCGCGGGGCTGCGCCGCATCGAGGCCGTGACCGGCCGGGGGGCCGAATCGCTCATCGAGCAGCGCCTGGCCAGCCTGGGGAGCATCGCGCAGTCGCTGGAGGCCTTGCCGGACGACGTCGGGGAGAAAGTGGCCGGGCTGGCCGCCGAGCTGGACGGCGAGCGCAAACAGAAGCGCCGTCTGGAGAGGGAAATCAGCCACCGCCACGCTGACGACCTTCTCGCCAGGGGGGAGACGGTCAAGGGGATAAAGGTTATCGCGTCCGCGGTGCCGTCGTCGAGCGTCGAGGCGCTCCGGGAGATGAGCGACCGCCTGCGGGACGGGATGAAGAGCGGCATCGTGGTGCTCGGCTCGGTGTATAACGACCGGCCCGTCTTCGTGGCCGCCGTGACCCCGGACCTGGTGGCCAAGGGGTACAACGCCGGCGACATCGTCAAGAAGGTCTCGCAGGTGACCGGCGGCGGCGGCGGCGGCAAGGCCAGCTTCGCCCAAGCGGGCGGACGGGACAAGGGCAAGCTGGACGAAGCCCTGAGTCTGGTGAAGAGCCTGATATAACACGGAGGCAAATATCGCGCGTACCATGGGACTCGATATCGGTGACAGCCGGATGGGGGTTGCCCTCAGTGACCCGCTCGGGATACTGGCAAGTCCGCTGACCATCATCTCACGCACGGGAAGCGGGGCGGATATCCGGGAAGTCATCGAAATCGCTCTGAAAAACAAGGTCGAGCGCATCATCGTCGGCCTGCCGATCTCCATGGACGGCAGCATGGGCAAGCAGGCGGAGAAGGTGAAGGGGTTCGCCGCGGAGCTGGGCCGGCACACGGATATCCCCGTGGAGTTCAAGGACGAAAGGCTCTCCACGGTGGTGGCCAAGCGCATGATACAGGGCGTCAGGAAGACCAACCGGGACACCCGCTACGATGCGGCGGCGGCGGCCCTCATCCTGCAGCGCTACCTGGACGATACCGCGACGGAAAAGGGCCTCCACTGGCCCCCGGTATAAAAGCAGCCCGACCGTTCAGCCGGTCATTTCTTTTTCAGGGATAGCTTTATTGACAAGCAATTAACCCCGCGAGTATCATAAAATTGTAACTATGTCTTTTTGCAGCGGCTTTTTTCAGACACTTGAGATAAAATGGCAGTAAAGCGCGACTACTACGAGGTGCTCGGGGTGCCCCGGGACGCCTCCAACGAGGATATCCGCCGGGCTTTCCGCAAGCTGGCCTTTCAGTACCACCCGGACCGCAACCGGGAGGACGGCGCGGCGGACAAGTTCAAGGAGGTCAACGAGGCTTACGAGGTCCTCTCCGACGCCGATAAACGCGCCTCCTTCGACCGCTTCGGGCACAGCGCCGGGGACAATATGTTCGGGCGGGGTTTCGAGGGGTTTGACTTCGGCGGCTTCGGCGATATTTTCGAGGCCTTTTTCGGCGGCACCGGCACGACCGCCCGGCAGACATCGCGGCGCGGCAACGACCTCCGCTACTCGCTGCACATCTCCTTTGAAGAGGCAGCCCTGGGCTGCGAGAAAGAGATTGACATAATACGCACCGAGGTCTGCGGCACCTGCCACGGCACCCGTTCCCAGCCGGGGAGCCAGGCCCAGCGGTGCACCAACTGTGACGGCACCGGTCAGATACGCCGCGTGCAACGCAGCATCTTCGGGCAGTTTATCAACACGGCGGTCTGCCCCCAGTGTCACGGCGAGGGCAAAATCGTCACCGACCCCTGCAAGGAATGCAAGGGCGCCGGTTACCAGAAGCACAAGCGGCGCATCTCGGTCAAGATTCCCGCCGGAATCGATAACGGCAACGGTATCCGCCTTTCCGGCGAGGGCGAAGCCGGCTACCGCGGCAGCGCGGCGGGCAACCTGTACGTCGTCGTTTCCGTGGGTCGGCACAAGTTCCTCACCCGTCAGGGTGATGATGTCCTCTACGAGCTGCCGGTCAACTTCGCCCAGGCGGCCCTCGGCGCCGAGGTCGAGGTGCCCACCCTTTACGGCGATACCAAGCTCAAGATTCCCCCCAGCAGCCAGACCGGCAAGGTCTTCAAGCTGAAAGACAAGGGCATTCCCCACCTGCATGGCAGCGGGCGGGGCGACCAGCTGGTGAGGCTGCGCGTGGTGACCCCGGAGTCGTTGAACAAGGAGCAGCGCAAGCTGTTCGAAGAACTGGCGAAGAGCCTGGGGCCGATAAAATGGGCGGGTTAAGCGCCCTGAGGTCAGGCGGATGCCGTGCGCTTGCGGCGCCGGAACAGGGAGAAGAGTCGCCAGCGGCGTCCCGCCAGTTCGTGCTTGGCATTACCGCCCATCAGCTCAACGGCCGCCTGGCGGGGGTCGGCGTCTTCGTAGAGCACCTGGTAAATCTTCTCCGTAATCGGCATTTCCAGTCCGAGCTGCTCGGCGAGGTGGTGGGCCACCAGGGTGGTATTGATGCCCTCGGCCACCTCGTCCATTGATTCCAGTATTTCCGCCAGCTTGCGTCCCTTGGCCAGTTCCTCGCCGACATGGTGGTTGCGACTCAGCGGGCTGGTGCAGGTGGCGATGACGTCGCCCAGGCCGGCCAGTCCGGAAAAGGTCAGGGGGTTGGCCCCCAGCGCCATGCCCAGGGCGGTTATCTCGGTCAGGCCGCGCGTCATGAAGGCCGCCTTGCCGTTATCGCCGTAGCTCAGGCCGTCGGCGATGCCCGCCCCTAGCGCGATGATGTTCTTCAAGGAGCCCCCCAACTCCACCCCGATGATATCGGAGTTGGTGAAGACACAGAAGTTGGGGGCGGTCAGTATCTTCTGGGCCTTCTTGGCGGTGGCGATGTCCTCGGCGGCGACCACCGCCGCGGCGGGCAGGTTGTGCATAATCTCCCGGGCGAGGTTGGGGCCGGAGAGCGCGCAGATATTCGACCGAAACTTTTCGTTTATCTCCTCGGCTATGACCTCGGACATGCGCTTGTTGCTGCCCAGCTCCAGTCCCTTGGCGGCGCTTACCACCAGGGTGGACTTGCCGAGGTGGCTTTCCAGCAGCGAGATATTCTGGCGCATGGTGGGGGAGGGCACCGCTATGACGACGGCATCCGCCTCTGCCGCAGCCTCGGCCAGATGGCTGGTAATGACTATCTGCGGCGGGAGGGTGACCTCGGGGAAGCGGGCGGGGTCAAGGCCTTTCCTCCGTAGTTTTTTAGCCTCGCGCTCCGTCCGCGCCCAGAGCCTGACCTCCGTGCCCTTGCTGGCCAGGAGCAACCCGATGGTTATTCCCCAGCTGGTGGTGCCGATAATAGCAACTTTCTGCATGCCTTATATTGCTTT
Organism: Chloroflexota bacterium; assembly: GCA_043818415.1. Taxonomy (GTDB): domain Bacteria; phylum Chloroflexota; class Dehalococcoidia; order Dehalococcoidales; family RBG-16-60-22; genus RBG-16-60-22. The sequence continues at coordinate 3,655 of JBDRFW010000068.1, forward strand.
CCTCGAACGGTTACCGGCGGCCGCTACTTGTGGTCGCCAGCCACGGGGTTACCCGATGCGGCCTTCTCACCCAGGCGGCGCTCTGTGCCGGATACCAGCCGGACGATATTATCCCGGTGCATTAAGAAAATGAATATGGAACATATCATAGCATAAACGGTATAAGCCAGGTATTCAACCTGGTAGGACTTGGTGAGGAAGAGGACGATACACATCACGAAGGCGGAGACGGCGCCGGTAATGGAGCCGAGCGACATGTACCGGGAGACGAAGCCAACGATGAGCATGATACCGCCGCCCACGACCGCCGCTGGCCAGTATAAGGCCATCAGCCCCCCGATGAAAGTGGCCACCCCGCGCCCGCCCCGGAACCTGAGAAAGACCGACCAGCTGTGCCCGCCGATGGCCGCCAGGGCCGCCAGCACCCGGGCTACCTCCGACGTCCAGGGGGAGCGCGCCGGAGGCTAACGCGAAATCGGTATTAAAGAGCAACATGGCCACGATTACGGACAGCGCCCCCTTGGTCATATCGAGGAGGAGGGAAAGGGCGGCGGCCTTTTTCCCGGCCGCCCGCATCACGTTGGTCATGCCGGTTTTGCCGCTGCCGACCTGCCTGATATCCGTCTTGGCGAACGTCCGGGCTATCAACAGGCCGAAGGGTATGGAGCCCAGCAGGTAGCCAATCAGGACCACGGCCACGTAGAGGAGGGCTATCATTCTTCACCCCTCGTCTTGAAGACCAGGCGGAGCGGTGTGCCGTCAAAGCCGAAGGACCGGCGGAGCTGGTTCTCCAGGAAGCGCCGGTAAGAGAAGTGGACCAGCTTGGCATCGTTGGTGAAGAAGACGAAGGTGGGCGGGTTGACCTCCGCCTGGGTGGCGTAATAGACCTTGAGCTGCTTGTTGCGGCTGCGGGGCCGGGTATGAGAAGCCACTGCCTGCTGGATGACGCTGTTGACCGTGGCGGTGGTCAACCTCTTGAGCCTCTCCCGGTAAACCTGGCTGACCTGAGGCATGATTTTATCCACTCCCTGTCCTGTTTTAGCCGAGGTGTACAGTACCGGTGCGTAGGAAACGAATCTGAACTCGTTCCTGATGGCTTTGGTCCACCCGGCCGCATCCTTGTCTTCAATCAGGTCCCACTTGTTCACGATAATCAGGATGCCCCGGGTGGCCTGCTGGATGTATCCGGCGACGTGAGTATCCTGGGAGGTTGCCATCTCGGTAGCGTCGAGGACAAGCAGAGCGATATCGGCACGGTCAATCGCTCGCAGGGTCCGGATAACGCTGAAGCGTTCCACCCCGGCCTTGACCCGCCCCTTCCGCCGGATACCGGCCGTATCAATAAGTAGCACACTTTGCCCACCAAAGTCAAACATGGTATCCACGGCGTCGCGGGTGGTGCCGGGGGTATCATCGACGATGGCCCGCTGGTCCCCCACCAGGGCGTTGAGCAGCATCGACTTGCCCACGTTGGGCCGGCCGATGATGGCCACTTTGATGGCGTCCGGCTCGGGCGGGGCGGGCGGCCGGGGTGGCAGCAGGGCCACCACCCGGTCGAGCAGCTCGGCGACGCCGCGGCCGTGGTGGGCGCTGACGGCCATCGGCTCGCCCAGTCCCAGCTCGTAGAACTCCACCGCGGCGATTTCAAGCTTGGTATTGTCCGCCTTGTTCGCCGCCAGCACCACCGGCTTGCCGGCCCGGCGGAGCATATCGGCGATATCGAGGTCAGCGGGGGTCACCCCGTCGGTGACGTCCACCACGTCGATTATAACGTCCGCTTCGCGGATGGCCTCATCAATCTGCGCCCTGACCTCACGGTCGATGGCGGAGCGCGGCGCCAGTTCCAGGCCGCCGGTGTCAATTAGAGTAAACTCCACCCCCTGCCAGGTAACACCGGCCAGATTGCGGTCGCGGGTGGTGCCCGGCCGGTCCTCCACGATGGCCCGGGGCTGGCCCACCACGCGATTGAGGAGCGTGGACTTGCCGGCGTTCTGCCGGCCGACGATAGCAACAACAGGTCTGGTCATGACGGCTTTTCAGCTTTCTAAAAGTGTTGAATAGGCGAAGGTACTTTGGTTACAGTCCGGACGCGCCATCCACAATCAGGTTTATCCCGCTGGTCATCGCGGCATCATCGGAGGCCAGGTACAGGGCGGCGCGGGCTATTTCCTCCGGTTTAACCAGGCGTTGCCCGAGGGGAATACGGCTCACCAGCGAGTTTATCAGTTCGGCCCCGGCGCTTTCTGACATGATTCTGGCAACGAGCGGCGTATCCGTCAGCGATGGGCTGACGCAGTTGACCCTGATATTATCCGGGGCCAGCTCGACCGCCAGGGCCCTGGTCAGCGTTATAACGGCACCCTTGGAGGCGGTGTAACAGCACATCGTTGGCGAGGGGTACATCACCGAGTTGGAGGCGGTATTGATAATAACGCCGCCCCCCGTCTTTTTCATCTCCGGCACGGCGTATTTCACCGAGAAAAAGATGCTCTTGACATCTACCGCAAAAATATAATCCCAGGCGGCTTCTTCCATGGCAACACAAAAGTCTATACCATCTAACGTCCCGGCGTTATTGAAAAATATGTCGATTCTCCCGAATTTTCCCACGGTTGCCTTTACCAGGTTTTCCACCTCAGTGGCTTTGGAGACATCGGTGTGGACAAAAATGGCCTCGCCGCCATCCGCCTTGATGGCCGCCACTGTCTCTTCCCCGCCGGCATCATCAATATCGGCGACCACTAACCTGGCTCCTTCTTTGGCAAAGACATATGCCGAAGCTCTGCCTATTCCGGAGCTGGCTCCTGTAACGATGGCTACTTTATTGGCTAATCTCATCCTTAACTCCTCCCTATACGGTTCTTTGAGATAAAAAGTCCGGTCTCGAGATTCGGGACGGTTACCACCCGGACTACCTTCTTATGGCGGGAAGCTCGCGGGCCAGCTTGATGCTGGGAGCTTCAATCTGCGTCCGGGCGATGCTTCTCAGCTCGGTGATGGTGTCCCGGAAGTTCTCCACGAAGACGTTGTATTCCACGGCGAACTTGTTGTAATGCTCGATGACGTCCGGCGGGACCTGGTACCGGCTGACGATTTCGCAGAACTGCTCGGTGAACTCAAAGTAGTGGGTGTTGATGGACCACAGTTCGTTGAGGTGGGAGTGCAGGAAAAGGGTAAAGCGCCGGCCCCGCAGGTCGCTCTCCACCCGGGTGGCGAAGCTGTCCGTCCAGGTATCGAAGATGCGCTGCGACATGCTGCAGGCGCGCGCCCAGTCCCAGACCTTGGGGTCTTCCACACTGAAGAGGCTATCGATAGCGGCGAAGATGGACACCGAGGAGTTCCCCATGAAACGGCGGTTGAAATAGGTGGTCAGCTGCGCCAGCCGCAGCGACTGCCTTTCCAGCTCGTTCTTGCGGGCACTGATGATGGTCACCGCCAGCCCGATGAAGAGGAGGATGACCAGCGCCGGGACGATAACCGTGAAAGGTATGATATCGTAGAATATCAGGCTGGCCACGGCGACGGCAGTGATAAGTGTCGGGTACCAGCCACGGCTTACCAGCGTCTTGAACATAGCACCTCCATACTCACGGTTAGCTGGCCAGGGGTATCCCCAGCCCGCCGAGGATATCCACCAGCAGCGCTTTCTGGGCGTGCAGCCGGTTCTCGGCCTGGTTGAAAACGACCGACTGCGGGTGGTAGAGGATGTTTTCCGCTACCTCCTCACCGTGGTGGGCGGGGAGGGGGTGCATGAAGACGGCGTCCGGCCGGGCCAGGGAAAGCAGTTCGTCGTTGACCTGGTAGTCGGAAAAGACGCGGCGCCGCTGCTCTGCCTCCGTCTCCTGACCCATGCTCGCCCAGACGTCGGTATAGACGACGTCGGCACCCGCTACGGCCCGGCGCGGGTCTGGAGTGCAGAGTATTTCCGAGCCGCTCTCCGCCGCAAAGCCGCGGGCGACCTGTAGTATTTTCTCCTTGACCTCGTAGCCGGCGGGAGAGGCGATGCGGAA
>JBDRFW010000069.1:0-7183 GCA_043818415.1 Chloroflexota bacterium
CCCCCGCTGGATTCCCGCTTTCGCGGGAATGACACGCGGCTTGAGTTGGAATGACACACCGGTAGACTTTCTAGTAAGACTGTCGGTACCAGCCGCCGTTAACGAGGTCTTTATAGAGGAGCAGTCGCTCCCCCGAGGCAAGCCGCACGGTGTAATAGAGGCGCGCCACCGGCCCGGCGCGCCACCACTCGTCATCGAGGCGCCACCGCTCCTCGATAGCCGCCACGGTCTGCCTTCGCGGCGTCCTGACCGCCGCCGGGAGGCCGGAGGCGTCCTCCTCCACCCGCACCGGCTCCGGCGCGTTTACCGGTCGGTAGGCGTCAGCGCGTAGCGTCTTTCCGGTATCCTCGACCATGGCTCGATTTCCTTCACCTTATACACCTGGGGATTGCCCAGGCGGAACTCCAGCTGCCGGATATCGTCCAGCAGGTGGTCCCTGGCCCTGATTTCAGAAAACAGGCTCTTCTGCCGACCCCGCGGGTAGCCCAGGCCGGTGATGCCCAGGCCCACCTGCTCCACCGGGCCGGGCTGGGGATAGTCCTCCAGGATGCGCTTGATGCGGGAAACGGCGCTTTTTACATCCATGGCCGGCTCCTTGAACTGGATGCGGCGCTCCCAGTGCGCCGCGCCCCAGGTGCGGGTCCACAGTTTAAGGCCGCGGATGCCCTTGCCCGCCGGCCCGATTCTGCCGAAGACGCGGGCCAGCAGCGTCTCCACCGCCACCAGTATGGCCTCCAGGGAGACGGTCACCGAGGGCAGCGCGGCGCTCTCCTCGATGGCCTGCTCCGCCAGGCGCGGGTACAGGGGAGTGGCGTCACGGCCACGGGCCAGCTCCCAGATTCTTCTGCCCTCCGGGCCGAACTGGGACTGGAAGGGGCCGGGGGGCAGGGCCGCCACCTGCCCGAGGGTACGCAGCCCGAAGCCACGCAGCCGGTCCTGGCTCCTGGCCGATACCGGCAGGACGTCGCCGGGGAGGTCCCGGAGGAAAGAGCTGACGTCGCCGGTTAATGCCTGGTGCCCGCCGGGAGGGCTTCGGCGGGCAACCAGACACGCCAGGAACTTGTTCCCGGCAATCCCCATGCGGGGCGTGAATATTTCCGGTACGGCTTCCCTTACCGCATTGACGAGGGCAGCATCGTCCGGGTAAAGCAGCTGCAGCCCGTCCACGCCGATATAGGCACAGCCCAGGTCGGTGCCTTCCACCAGCGGGCTTCTCTGCTCCAGCGCGTCGAGTATGCCGTTGAAAACAGACCAGTAGCGGGGGATATCGGCGTGGAGCAGCTCGACCTCCCCGTGGCGGGCCAGGGCCTGCTGGAGGGGCATACCGCGCCGCAGCCCGTCGAGGTCGGGTGAGTGGTCCAGGACCAGCTTCTGCGAGCCGGACGCATAAGTAACAACCGCCGGCCGGTCCTCGAGGGCCGGATTGCCCCGGACCTCGCACCGCCAGGGGAAATGGGGCAGCAGCACACATAGCACTCTCATATTTCACCTCGGTAAGCATTAATTATATAGAACAAGTGTTCTTTTGTCAAGAGGTTCCAGAAGAATTTTTAAGCCGAATCCTTTGTAATATCATCTCGGTAGTGCTATAATCCTTTACGGATTTATGGAAAACAGCATCGCACCGCCTGTAATCAAGCCCCTTTTCCCCGTTCATCGGTAACTTAGTCCAGACCGCTCGCATCGCCGGAGGGAAATCATGCCAGGGAAGATACTGCAGGAACTGTCCCGCTATAAAATAGGCACCTTCGCCTACATCGTCCACCGCCACGCCCTGCTCCGCCCGGACAAGGAGGCCTACGTCTACGGGAAGAAGCGACTCACCTACGCCCGGTTCAATGCGGAAGTCAACCGGCTGGTCCACGCGCTCCAGGAGCTAGGCGTCAACAAGGGCGACGCCATCGGCATTATCTCCTGGAACTGCCTGGACTACGCCATCGTTTACGGGGCGGCCATGAAGGGCGGCTACCTGTTGTCCCGCTTCAATCCACGCCTCGGCGCCGAGGAGGTCAACTACCTGGTAAACTACTCGGGGGTCAATACCCTCTTCGTCGGTCCGGAGCTGGTGCCGGTCGTCGAGTCGATACGCTCCCGGACCCCCGGGGTGAAGAACTTCATCTCCGTGGAAGCGAAGAACCCCCACATGATACACCTGGAAGACCTGCTGGCCTCTTATCCCGGCGAGGAGCCTGATGTACTGGTCGAAGAAGATGACCCCTTCTTCATCATCTATACCAGCGGCACCACCGGCGTGCCCCGCGGCGCGGTCTATTCCTACCGCGAGGCCTGGGACGATACCCGCACCTATATCATCAACCTCGGCATCCAGCCGGACGACCGCCATATCCAGGTATCGCCGATGTTCCACATCGCGGGGGATACCATCCTGCGCTCCATCCTCTACATCGGCGGCTGCAACATCATCGTCAAGACCTTCGACCCCGCCGCCGCCCTCCAGTTCATCCAGGAAGAGAAGGCCACCCACATGTCCATCGTACCCACCCACCTCATCGCCATGCTGGCCGTGCCGGACGTCAAGAAGTACGACGTCAGCAGTCTGAAGTACATCTGGTACGGCGGCTCCCCGATGCCACTGGAGGTGGTGCGAAGGGGCCTGGAGACCTTCGGGTCGGTCTTCGGGCAGGGCTACGGACAGAGCGAGAGCGGCCCGGCCATCTGCCACCTGCCCAAGGAAGAGCATGAGGTGCTGGGCACACCGCATGAAGTCAGGCTGACCTCCGTGGGCCAGCCGGATATCGGCGTCCAGGTAAGAATCGTGGACGATGCCGGCCAGGACGTCAAACCCGGGGAGATGGGGGAGATAATCACCCGCAGCAAGCACAACATGCAGGAGTACTGGAAAAAGCCGGAGGATACCGGCAGCACCATCGTGGACGGCTGGCTGCACACCGGGGACATCGGCTGCTACGATGAGGACGGCTACGTTTACATCAAGGACCGCAAGAAGGACATGATTATCACCGGCGGCGAGAACGTTTTCCCGCGGGAGATAGAGGAGGTGCTCTACCGGCACCCCGGCGTCCACGAGGTGGCCGTCATCGGCATCCCGGACCCCTACTGGGTGGAGAAGGTCCACGCCGTGGTCACTTTAAAGAAGGGTGCCGCCGCCACCGCCGAGGAGCTTATTGCCCTATGCAAGAAGAACCTGGCCGGCTACAAGTCCCCCAAGTCCGTGGAGTTCATGGACGCCCTGCCCAAGAACGCCGCCGGCAAGATAATGAAGCGGGAGCTGCGGCAAAAGTACTGGGCGGACCTCGGGAGGAGCATCTAGCCCCCCACCCCGGTTAAATAACACGGTTTCAAAGGTTTCATCTACCTTCGGCTTATTCTTTCCTCTTCAATCCACCACGTTGAACCAAGTCTTTCCCTCCGGGCGGTCATGCCCGTGCCCGAAAAATGAGGGATAGCACCGTTCCCAAACCCATGCTAAAGCCCAATCGCCGCCACGTGCGCCAGAGTATCCTGTAATCGACCGACACGTGAAGGTTGTACCGATGCTGAAGTGGAAACGCCGGGCCTGGCCCGGCGCTCTGGCGGTACTGGTGTTGGCCGGCCTCAGTGCCGCCCCCATTTCCGCCGGAGACAGACCCAACTATGCCCTGGCGGCCCCGGCCCCGGACATCGTCATACAGGCGATTGCCGCCTCGCCGGAGGTGCCCTCCCTCGGGGACACGGTGACGTTTACCGTTACCGTGAAAAACCAGGGCGATGCTCCGGCGGCTGCCTCCAGGGTCACCTATTACATCGACGACACCTACCAGAAGTCGTCCCCGGTGAGCTCGCTGGCCCCCGGCGCCACCGCCGTCAGGACGTTTACCTGGTCGGCGCAGGCGGGCGCCCACGTCGTCAAGGCCGTCGCCGACGCCGACAACAGCGTCGCCGAGACCAGCGAGACCAACAACGAAAATACCCCTGGCCTTTTCCGTTCTCGCGCCCGACCTCGCTATCGCGTCGATTAGCTGGACGCCGGAGAACTCCTCCGCGGGAAGCCGGGTAACCTTCACGGCCACGGTCAGGAACCAGGGGACCAAGAGGGCGGGCGTCTCCTTCCTGGACTTCTATGTGGACGGCAATTCCCGGGGCCGCACCGATATCTTCGGGATAGACGCCGGCACCAATGTTACGCGGACTTTCACCTGGGTGGCCGTATCCGGCACGCACTCCCTCCAGGCCACCGCGGACCTCCTCGGGCAGGTCGCCGAGAGCGACGAGTCGAATAACAACCTCTCGGCGACCTATGCCACCGCCGCCCCTGACCTGGTTATCAGCTCGATGACATATACCCCGGCCAGTCCCACGGAAAACACCACGGTGACCTTCACCGTAACCGTCAAGAACCAGGGCAGCGGCAAGGCCTCACCTTCCGACCTGGCTTTTTACATCGATAACAGCCTCCAGGCGACATCCTTCGTCAGCAGCCTGGACCCCACCGCCACGGCCACCCGGACCTTCACCTGGACCGCCGAAAACCGGTCGCAGACCGTCCGGGCGGTGGCCGACCTTGCCGATGTTGTCCGGGAGAGCGATGAGTCCAACAACGCCATGACGCTGGGGCTGCCGACTATCGCCCCCGACCTCATTATCGAGAGCATTACCTGGTCGCCTTCACCGCCCCTGATATCCCACCAGACCACCTTCACGGTGACGGTCAAGAACCAGGGAAAGACCGGGGCCGGTTTCTCGCGCCTCTACTTCCACATCAGCGGCGCCCACAGCCTCCACGAGTATACAGCGGAGATTCCCGAGATAGCCGCCGGCGACACGGCGACCCGCACCTTCACCTGGACGTCGCCGGACGCCTCGCAAAACTTCGTGGCGGTCATCGACGGGGATAACTACATCTTCGAGAGCAACGAGTCCAACAATACGATGTCCAAAACGGTGGTCTTCTCGCCCCCCACCCCCACCGCCGACCTTATTGTCCAGAGTATTACCTGTGCGCCGCCCGGCCCGACCCTGGGAGATACCGTGACCATTACCGCGACCGTGAAAAACCAGGGCACCAGGCTGGCCAATCCGTCCCACCTGGCCTACTACGTGGACGATACCCTCCTGGCCACCGTCTATATCGACCAGCTCAACGCCGGAGAGACCGACACCGTCACGGCTGACTGGAGGGCCCGGGCCGGGCCGCATACCGTCAGGGCGGTGGCCGACGTCAATAACGCCGTCGCCGAGACCGACGAGACCAACAACGAGAAGGCGGTCACCATCGCCGTTACGGCCCCGGACCTGGTGGTCCAGAACGCCGCCTGGTGGCCGGTGAGTCCGAAGCAGGGGGACGAGGTGTCCTTCAGCGTGACCATCAGGAACCGGGGCGATTACCGGGCCGGCAGCTCCTATCTCTACTACTACGTCGATGATATTTTTCGGGGCAGCCACTACGTCGAAGAGATAGCCCCCGGGAATACCGTCACCAAGGACTTCACCTGGCAGGCGCACGAAGAGCCCCATAGCTTCCTGGTGGTCGTCGATGGGATTAACACCGTGGCCGAGAGCGACGAGTCCAACAACAGCCGTGGTTCCGCCTTGCCTGCGCCGGACCTCGTCATCGAAGGGATAAGCTGGTCGCCGGAAAATCCCACGGAGAATGCCACGGTGACCTTCACGGTAACCGTCAGTACCACCGGTGGCAACCTGGCGGGCAGTCCCAACGTAGCCTTCTACGTCGATGATATTCTGCAGGAGAAGGCCAGCGTCATCCCCCTCGGCCTCCAGGGCACGGCCACGGGGACCTTCACCTGGACGGCGGCGACCGGGCAGCACCTTTTCCGGGCGGTGGCCGATGAAGGTGGCGCCGTCATCGAGAGCAACGAGTCCAACAACGTCAAATGGATTAGCCTGGATGTTACCACCAGGCCGGCTGCCGTAGCCTTACCTTCACCCGCCCCGGGGCCGGCCCCGGCGGGCACCGCGGAACTGAAAGAGCCGGAAGCCGGGACTCCCGCCGTCGTTGCGGTGAGCGAACCACCACCCGCCCCGGATGATACCTCCGATGAGGACATCGCCGGTAAAATCGCCGCAGAGACGGCCGCCCCGTGGTGGCAGGGAATCCTGATGAACCGCTGGTTCATCATCGGGCTGGGGGGCGCCGGGGCGGCCGCCGTGCTGGTGCTGCTACGGTTCAGGAAACGGCAGAGTGAATCTGAGTAGTTATGTCAAGTTTCCCGCCGCCTACTTCTTGCCGGACAGGTACTTTTCCGGGTCGGCATCGAAGGCCTTCTTGCAGCCTACGGCACAGAAGTAGTACTTCTTGCCCTTGTGGTCCGAGGTAGCCGCTGCCTTCTTCTCGTCTACTGTCATCTTGCATACCGGGTCAATCGCCATGTTGACACCTCCTTTTTATGATGCGAATTTCGGCGGCTTGAAGCCCCGCAGGCGCAGCGAGTTGGAGACCACCGTTATCGAGCTGGCCGCCATGGCTGCCGCCGCCAGAATCGGGTTGAGAAACCCGTATTTACCCAGGATAAAATTCAGCCCGGAGGGCACGCTCTTCAGGGCCTTCTCGACCGTCGCGGCACAGGTGGCGCAGGTCATCCCGGTCACGCGGATATGGGCCCTGTGCGATTTCTTGCCTGTCTTGACGGCTTCAGTCATTGTTTTTACCTAATTTCTCACCTGCCGGCCTTACCGCTTCATCGCCTTGCGCACGGTAGCCATAAGCTCTTCAATATATTCCTGGCCGCGCCTCTCCCTGATTGCGTCGGTCACGCACCCTTCGATATGGTTTTGCAGGATAATCAGGGCCACCTCGTCAGCGGCCGAGGAAAGGGCCGTCAGCTGCTGGACGATATCGATGCAGTAGCGGTCTTCCTCAATCATCCGCATGATGCCCTTCGCCTGCCCCTCGATTCTCTTCATCCGGTTAGTGAGGACTTCCCTTTCCTTCACGTAGTAGCGATGTCCTACCGCGCTGTTCGTTTTCGGCATTTCCGTCGGTCCTCCCGTCCGTTATCATCAATAAAATTGATATACTATATACTAGTATATAGTATGCCCACCGGTCAATTCAACCGGGGTGGAAAATTTCAAGAGATTACGGCTTTGATGGAACACCTTAATATTATAAAATACTTTCAATAGATTATAGAAATTCCTCTTTACTATCTTTTCCGGATAGTGATATAATATCGGGAACGCGTTTTGTACGCACGTATTCCGT
>JBDRFW010000070.1:0-6021 GCA_043818415.1 Chloroflexota bacterium
CCCTGACGCCCTTCGTGGGGATACCGGTCTGGTACATCGCCCAGTACGGCGACCCCGAAATAAGGTCGGCCACGCTGGCCCTGCTGGACGCCGCCGAGGAGTGCAACCGGTGGATGGCGGTGGTGGGGGAGGTGGCCGTCAAGGCGCTGGCCGCCGGCTATCCCACCATCTGGGGCGGGATGTGCGGGGCGCCCTACGACCTGATTGGGGATATGCTCCGCGGCACCCGGGGGGTGATGATGGACATGTTCCAGCGCCCGGACAAGCTCCTCGAGGCCATGGAGCGGCTGGCGCCCATCGTCGTCAACGAGGCGGTAGGCTCGGCCAACGCCTCCGGGTGTCCCATTATCTTCATCCCGCTGCACAAGGGGACGGGCGGCTTCATGTCGCAGAAGCAGTTCGAGAAGTTCTACTGGCCGACCCTGAAAAAGGTGATGATGGGCCTGGTGGACGAGGGCCTGGTGCCGCTGCCTTACGCTGAGGGCAACTACGGCGAGCGCTTGGAGGTGGTCAAGGACATGCCCCGCACCTCGGTGATATGGTTCTTCGAGCAGATGGACATGGCCCGGGCCAAGCGGGTCGTCGGCGACAGCACCTGCATCGCCGGGAACGTGCCCGCCTCGATACTCTGCACTGGCTCGCCGCAGGAGGTCAAGGAGCACTGCCGGTGGCTCATCGAGACCTGCGCTCCCGGCGGCGGCTATATCTTGAGCGGGGCGGTGCATGTGGACAAGGGCAGCCCGGACAACCTGCGCGCCATGATGGAGGCCGCCCGGGAGTACGGCGGGTACTGAGCCGGACGCTGAAAAGGGGGAATATCAAGATGGCTAAGACCGATATGACGACCGCGAAAAAATGGTCGGAGATGACCTGGCAGGAAAGGCGTGAGGAGCGCTTCAAGCGGTGGCTCTCCCCGCGGGACGTCAGGTTCGTCAGCCCGGCGGCGGAAAAGGCCTATAAAGAAAGGGTGAGCCGCTTTATCAAGGCCATCAAGCTGGAGGAGGCCGACCGCGTGCCGGTTATCCTGCCGGCCGGCTATTTCCCCGCCTTCTACGCCGGGGTGACCTACCGCACGGTGATGTACGACTACGCCGAGCTGAAACGGAGCTGGCTCAAGTTCCTCCACGAGTTCGACATGGACTCCTTCAGCGGTCCCGGCCTGGTCTTCCCCGGGAAAATCCTGGAGGCGCTGGACGTCAGGACGCAGAAGTGGCCCGGCCACGGCATGGCCGCGGACGCCTGGTACCACCAGTTCGTCGAGGGGGAGTACATGAAGGCCGACGAATACGACCGGATGATGGCCGACCCCACCGATTATACCCTGAGGGTCAACCTGCCCCGCACCAACGGCCTCCTGGAGCCCCTGGCCCGGCTCGGGGCGCTGCGCTTCACCTACGGCGGCGGCATGCGGCTGGTGGCGGCCCTTACCGACCCCGGAATCCGCCGGACCTTCCAGACCTTGATGGACCTGGCCGACGAGTACGAGAAGTGGCGCGAGGTCGTCAGGGAGGTCGGCGATACCGCCCTCGCCGAGGGTGTGCCCAACATCCGCGGCGGCGGCATGGCCGGGGCGCCCTTCGACATGTTCGCCGACGCCCTCCGCGGTACCCACGGCATCGTCATGGACATGTACCGCCAGCCGGATAAGCTCATCGAGGCCATGGACCGGATGACGCCCCTGATGATTGACTCCGTCATCGCCATGGCCAACCCGGACTGCCCGGTGGTCATGATGCCCCTGCACAAGGGCGACGATACCTTCATGTCCGATAAGCAGTTCGATAAATTTTACTGGCCCACCTTCCGGAAGCTCCTCCTGGCCATGATTAACGAGGGCCTGGTGCCCTTTCCCTTCGCCGAGGGGCGCTATAACAGCCGGCTCAAGCAGATTACGGACATGCCCCGGGGCAGCATTATCTGGTACTTTGACCAGACGGACATGGCCGGGGCCAAGAAGGTCCTCGGCGACGTCGCCTGCATCGCTGGCAACGTGCCGTCGTCGCTGCTCGTCACCGGCACGCCGGAGGCGGTCAAGGAAAACTGCCGGCGTCTCATCGAGGACTGTGCCCCCGGTGGCGGTTTCATTCTTACCGGCGGCGCCGGCATCGATAAGGGCAACCCGGACAACCTGCGCGTCATGATGGACGCCGCCAGAGAGTACGGAAGTTATAAATAAAAAAAGTTGAGGGAGGGGACGTTGGTATCGCCTCGGTTCGATTTTACGAAGGGTGACATCACGAGAACCGTCGGAAACTGGTCGGAGCTGACCCCGGAACAGAGACGGGCAGAGAGATTTAAGAAGTGGCTGGCGGCGCCGGGCGTGAAGTTCCGGAGCCCGCAGGCGAAAAAGCTATACCGGGAAAGGGTGACCCGCTTGCAGAAGGCCATCAGCCTGGAGGAGCCGGACCGCGTCCCGGTGATGCTGCCGGCCGGCTATTTCCCCGCCTACCACGCCGGCTACGACCTCAAGACGGTGATGTACGACTACGCCAGGCTCAAAGAGGCCTGGCTCAAGTTCATGAACGACTTCGGCGATATGGACACCTTCGGGCCCCCCGGGCTGGTCCTGCCGGCCCGGGCCCTGGAGATAATCGACCACCATATCCACCGGTGGCCGGGACACGGCCTCGGCGACGATGTCCCCATGTACCAGTTCGTCGAAGGCGAGTACATCAAGGCCGACGAGTATGACAAGCTCATTCAGGACCCCACCGATTTCTGGCTGAGGACTTTTATGCCCCGCCAGGCGGGGGCCTTCGAGCCCCTGGCCCGGCTGCCCCACCTCACCCCGTTCATCGGCATCCCCGTCTTCTACCTCTCCAGCTTCGGCAACCCCGAGATACAGCGGGCCCTGAAAACGATGATGGCCGCCGGTGACGAGGTCGTCCGCTGGCAGAAGGTCGTCATGGAGATTGCCACCATCGCCCTGGAAGCCGGTTTCCCGCCTCTCTCCGGCGGCATGTCCGGCGCCCCCTTTGACATGCTCACCGATATGCTGCGGGGCACCCACGGCATCATCATGGACATGTACCGCCAGCCGGAGAAGATTCACGAGGCCCTCAGGGTCATCACCCCCATCGTCATACAGGAGGCGGTCAACAACGCTAAAAACGCCATCTCGCCGGTCATCATGATGCCGCTGCACAAGGGCGATAAGACCTTCATGTCCCAGAAGCAGTTCGAGACCTTCTACTGGCCCAGCTTCCGGGAGGTGCTCACGGGGCTGATTAACGAGGGCCTGGTGCCGATGCCCTTCGCCGAGGGCAACTACATCCCGCGCCTGGAGACCATCCGGGAGATGCCGCGGGCCTCGATGATATGGTACTTCGAGTACATGGACATGGCTAAAGCCAAGAAGATTGTCGGCTCCAATCTCTGCATCGCCGGCAACCTGCCCGTCTCCATCATGATGACCGGCACGCCGGAGGCCGTCCGGGAGGGCTGCCGCCAGCTCATCGAGACCTGCGCCCCCGGCGGCGGCTACATCCTCTCGGCCTCGGCCAGCGTGGATAAGGGCAACGCCGCTAACCTGCGCGCCATGCTGGCGGCCGCCAGGGACTTTGGGACTTACAAAAAATAGCCTGACCGTGAGTAGTGTAAAGATGGAAAAACCGTGGGCGGAAAAGTCCTGGCAGGAAAAGAGGGAAGAGCGCTTTAAACGCTGGCTGGAAGCGCCCGGCGTCGAGTTTGTCAGCCCTGAAGCCAGAAAAGCCTACCGGGAGAGGGTGACCCGGTTCATCGGGGTCATCAAGCTGGAAGAGCCGGACCGCGTGCCGGTGCTGCTGCCGGCGGGGTACCTGCCGGCTTCCTACGCCGGCTGGACCTTCAAGGACGTCATGTACGACTACACCAAGCTCCGCGACGCCTGGCTGAAGTTCACACACGATATGGAGCCGGACAGCTTTGACAGCCCCGGCCTCGTCTATCCGGGCCGGGTGGTGGAGAAAATCGACCACCGTCTGCACAAGTGGCCGGGCCACGGCCTGCCTGACGACGCGCCGATGTACCAGTACGTCGAAGGCGAGTACATGAAGCCGGAGGAGTACGACGACTTCATCGAAAACCCCACCGAGTTCTGGCTGAAGACCTTCCTGCCCCGCACCGCCGGCGCCCTCGAGGGCTTCCAGCACCTGGCCCCCTTCACCCCCGTCTTTACCGCCCCGCTCGGGTTTATCCTCTCGGTGAGCCGGCCGGAGGTCATGAAGTCCTTTGAGACGCTGCTGGAAGCCGCCCGGGAAATCCGTAAGTGGCGGGAAGCGGTGGAGGAGGTCAGCCGTCAGGCTCTTTCGGAGGGCTATGCATCTTTCCGCGGGGCGGGTATGGCCGGTGCCCCCTTCGATAACCTCGCCGACGTTCTCCGGGGTACCCGGGGCATCGTCATGGACATGTACCGCCGGCCGGAGAAGGTCTTCGAGGCCATGGAGAGAATCGTGCCCCTGGCCGTCAAGGGGGCTGTCAAAACAGCGGCCAGTTCCCTCTGCCCGGTCATCATGATGCCGCTGCACAAGGGCGACCGCAGCTTTATGTCCGGAGCGCAGTTCGAGAAGTTCTACTGGCCCACCTTCAAGAAGGTGCTGCTGGGCCTGATTAACGAGGGCCTGGTGCCCTTCCCCTTCGCCGAGGGCAATTACGAGCCGCGACTCGAAATTATCCGGGACATGCCCCGGACATCGGTGGTCTGGCACTTCGAGCACATGGACATGGGCCGGGCCAAGGAGGTCCTCGGCGACGTCGCCTGCATCGCCGGCAACGTGCCGGCCTCGCTGCTGGTGACCGGTACCCCCGGGGCGGTCAAGGAGTCCTGCCGTAAGCTCATCGAGACCTGTGCCCCCGGCGGCGGCTATATCCTCACCGGCGGGGCGGGCATGAACAAGGGCGATGCGGACAACTTGCGGGCCATGATGGCGGCCGCTAAAGAATACGGAAAGTACTGAATTGGAGAGATGTAAATATGGAAACCAGGGTATCCAGCGCTACTAAAGAAGTAATTATCGCCGATAACCGTCCCACGGTACTCATCGGGGAGCGCATCAATCCCACCGGCAAGAAGAAGCTGGCCGAGGCCCTCAAGGCCGGCGACCTCACGGTGGTCCGCGACGAGGCCATCGCCCAGGTGGCCGCCGGGGCGGATATTATCGATGTCAACGTCAGCGCCCCCGGCGTGGACGAGGTCGTCATGCTGGCCAGGGCGGTAAAGGTGGTCATGGAGGCGGTCGAGGCGCCGGTCTGCATCGATAGTCCCAATGCCGCCGCCCTGGAAGCCGCCCTCAAGGTCTATAAGGGCCGGCCGCTCATCAACTCGCTCAGCGGCGAGGAGCACTCTTTGAAGAGAGTCCTGCCGCTCGTTAAGGAGTACGGGGCGGCCGTCATCGGCCTGGTGCAGGACGACGAGGGTATCCCCAAGAACGCCGACCGCCGCGTGGCCATCGCCCACAAAATCGTGGAAAAGGCGGAGGCGGCCGGCGTCCCCCGCGATAGCGTCGTCATCGACGTGCTGACCTTCGCCATCGGCGCCGAGGCCAGCTCCGGGCTGGACGTCCTGGAGGCTATCCGCCGCATCAGGGAGGAGCTGGGGGTGAACATGACCATGGGGGCGAGCAATGTCTCCTTCGGGATGCCGGACCGCGGCCTGCTAAACAATGCCTGGGTCTCCATGGTCATTGCCGCCGGGGCCACGGCCCTGATCGTCGATGCCGGCAAGGTCAGGCCGACCGTCCTGGCCGCCGACCTCGTGCTGGGGAGGGACCGGTTCGCGCGGCGCTACATCGCGGAGTACCGCCAGCGTCAGCAGGCACAGGCTTGACACCCGGCTGATTAGGGTCTATACTTAAAGTTACGTCGCGGGGTAGAGCAGTGGTAGCTCGTCGGGCTCATAACCCGGAGGTCGTTGGTTCAAATCCAACCCCCGCTACCAATTTCCGAAGCTAAAATCCCTCGAATCAGTAAGTAGATGCTGGCAATCTACAGCTGTAACCGCTCATGCTCACACTACCGATATCTCTGCCTGGGCAATAAGATCTT
>JBDRFW010000071.1:0-4409 GCA_043818415.1 Chloroflexota bacterium
AGGCTGTCCCCCCTATCGGCCAGGTCAAAAGCCTCGACGGTGAAGCGGGTGCGGGTGTGGCTGTCCCCGCAGACCAGCGAGAAGACCCGTTTCTCGGTGCTGCTGCCGATGTGGTACTGGCCGCCCGGGGGGTTATCGAACAGCGTCTCGTCGGCCACGAACTTATAGCCCTCGTCCGGCCGGGAAAGGGTCGGTCTGAACCCTATCCCGTCATATTTCTTGTAGGCGGGGTCGTAGAGGCTGAGGGGTGAGTGCCAGAAGGGGAAGTAGCTGCCGCCGGGTTCCCCCTCTTTATGCCTCCCCCCGGAGGCCAGCAGGTCATTGAACAGCCTGCCCAGCGGCGGCAGCATCGCCGGGCAGACCCGGCCGATGACCGATTCGCCGTCGTAGATGATTTCCTCCCCGATTTTATAGCGGAAATGGCAGGGGTACTTCTGCTCGTCCTTGTCAAACCCCGCTACCGTTGCTTTTACCTTGAACATGCTTGCTCCTTTTGTTTTAATATTTGGCCCATCAGGCCGCGGCCGCCTGCGCCCGCTGGGTGAGCCGGCGGTAGGCCTCGGCGGGCTTGGGCTGCTGGAAAATGGCGCTGCCGATATAGATAACGTCGACGCCGCTGCCGGCAATCTCGGCGATATTGTTCTCCTTGATGCCCCCATCGATACCCACCTCCACCCGCGGGTGGGCCCGGCGGAAGGCGGCGATTTTATCCAGGACCTCCGGGATGAACTTGGCGCCGTAGAACCCCGGGTTGACCGAGAGAAAAAGCACGCTGTCCACCTGCTTCACCAGGGGTTTGATGGCCTCGATGGCGGTCTCCGGGTTCACGGCCAGTCCCACCTTCAGGCCGCGCTGCTTGACCAGACGGATAACCTGCTCCGGGGACGGGGTAGCCTCGTAGTGAAAGACGATTTTCTCCGCCCCCGCCCGCTGGAAGTCCTCCAGGTAGGCCTCCGGGTGCAGCACCATGAGGTGGGCTTCCCAGGCGAGCCTGGTCCCCAGTCTGGCGATATGCTCGGCGGAAATACTCCGCGAGGGCACGAACCGGCCGTCCATGATGTCGAACTGAGCGAAGTCGGTAAACGACTCGGTCTGGAGCACTATTTTCCCCAGCGCGATGGGGTCGTCGGTGAGAATGGCCGGCACCGTCCGGATGTCCCTGCTCATGCTGCCTCCTGAGAAAATAGTGGGTGGTGGGGATGGGAGGGTATCGCTGCCGACATTTTAAGTTCGGACGGCGTACGATGTCAAGCTCGACGGCGGGCGGTTCGGGCGGGAATAGAAATCACCGAACATCCCCTTTGCCACCGTTTGTTCTCCGGTGTTATAATCGGCAGAGACGGTCCGAAGGAAGTCCCGCGTGAAGGATAACGATATATTCATCGCCGTAATCGGTGGCGGCGACTGCCCACCGAGCATCCTGAAAATCGCCGAAGAGGTGGGCCGTGAGATTGCGCGCCGCGGCGCCGTGCTCGTCTGCGGGGGGCTGGGGGGCGTCATGGAGGCCGCCTGCCGGGGCGCCAGCGCCGAGGGCGGGCTGACCATCGGCATACTGCCCGGGGAGAGCCGCCAGGCCGCCAATCCCTACGTCAGGATACCCATCGTCACCGGCATGGGCCACGCGCGCAACGTGGCGGTGGTAAAGTCGGCCCAAGCGGTCATCGCCATCGACGGCAGCTACGGCACGCTGTCGGAAATCGGCCATGCCCTCCAGAGCGGTATCCCCGTCATCGGCCTGGATACGTGGTCGCTCTCCATCGAAGCCCAGGCGGACAGCGGCATCATCCCCGCCGGCAGCCCGAAGGAGGCGGTGGACATGGCCGTGGCACTGATAAAAGACCGGCCCTAACGCCGGGCACGGGAGGGTGAAATGTCAACGATTGAAAAGGTCAGGGCCCGGGAAATCCTGGACTCGCGTGGCAACCCCACGCTGGAGGTGGAGGTCGAGCTCTCCGACGGCACCATCGGCCGCGCCGCCGTGCCCTCCGGGGCCAGCACCGGCCAGCACGAAGCCCTGGAGCTCCGCGATGGTGACGCTTCGCGTTACAACGGCAAGGGCGTCCTCAAGGCGGTGGCCAACGTCAACGGGGCTATCGCCGGCAGCATCGTCGGGATGGCGGCCACCGACCAGGCTAAAATCGACCGCGCCCTTATCGAGCTGGACGGCACACCGGACAAGTCGAAGCTCGGGGCCAACGCTATCCTGGGGGCATCCCTGGCGGTGGCCCACGCCGCGGCCGGTCACCGGGGCATGCCGCTATACCGCTACCTCGGCGGGGAGGGCGCCCGTACCCTGCCGGTACCGATGCTGAACATCCTCAACGGCGGCAAGCACGCCGCCAACTCCACCGACCTCCAGGAGTTCATGGTCATGCCGGTGGGCGCCCCCAGCTTCCGCCGGGCCCTGCAGATGGGCACCGAGGTCTACCACGCCCTGAAAAAAGTGCTCAAGGGCCGGGGACTCAATACCAACGTCGGGGACGAGGGCGGCTTTGCCCCCTCCCTGCCCTCGAATAAGGACGCGGTGGAAGCCATCCTGGCCGCCATCGAGTCCGCCGGCTATAAACCCGGCAAGGACTGCTACATCGCCCTGGACCCGGCTTCCAGCGAGTTCTTCAAGGAAGGCAAATATATCCTGGAGCGGGAGGGCACCACCCTGACGCCCGCCCGGATGGTCGATTTTTATGTCAAGTGGGTAGCCGCCTACCCTATTATCAGCATCGAGGACGGCATGGCCGAGGACGACTGGGAAGGCTGGAAACTGCTGACGGAAAAGCTCGGCGATAAAGTCCAGCTTGTCGGCGACGACCTCTACGTCACCAACGTCAAGCGCCTCGGCCGGGGCATCGAGCAAAAGGCCTCCAACTCCGTGCTCATCAAGCTCAACCAGATCGGCACCCTGACGGAGACTATCGACGCCATCAAGATGGCCCGGCAGGCCGGCTGGACGGCCGTCGTCAGCCACCGCTCCGGCGAGACGGAGGACACCACCATCGCCGACCTCGCCGTGGGGTTGAACACCGGCCAGATCAAGACCGGCGCCCCCTGCCGCTCGGAGCGCACCGCCAAGTACAACCGGCTCCTCCGCATCGAGGAAGAGCTCGGGGAAAACGCCGGCTTCGCCGGCCTCAAAGCCTTCCGCCACCTCAAACTTTTACTACACTAAACTTTTATTAAGTCTTATGAAGTTTAAATATGGGTATATCTAAGAAATTGAGATTCGATGTCTTCAATAGAGATAATTTTACCTGCCAATACTGTGGACGGAAGACACCAGATGTAATTTTAGAATTAGAACATATAATCCCATCATCAAAGGGTGGAACCGATGAATTAGATAATTTGATTACTTCATGTTTTGAATGTAACAGAGGTAAAGGAGTATCTTTGCTTGATACTATTTTAAAAGATAGAGCTATACATGAAGAAACAATATTATTGGCGGAAAGAGAATTTCAACTCGCAGAATATAACCATCTAAAGAAGAAGATTAGAGATAGAGAAAATAATGAAATAGAAGAATTGAGGCTTCACTTTTCTAGTAAATTCCGCGCTTCTGAACGGAATTATGCCAAAGGAGAATTTCCCGAGACCATTGTTCATCAGTGTCTCAAGATTATGAGCTACATAGACATTTTTGAACTTGTTGACATAGCTGTGGATATAACATCGAGAGATACTAAAGGTGATTATCACACTGTAGCAGCCGCAAAATATCTTACAGCGATCCTCAGAAACAAACTGAGAGAACATAAAGATTCTACAACTATAGAAAGCTCGGAAAAGTAAAGTGAAGTATAGAATAGAAAAAAGAAATGACTGAAGTCATTCCCGGCATCCACTGGCTCAAGCTGCCCATCACCATGGAGGGGTCAAACCTCGCTCACGTCAACGTCTACCTCGTCAGGGGTAACGACGGCTACCTCCTCGTCGACGCCGGCTGGAACACGGCAGCCTCTTTCGACATTCTGCAAAAGGGATTAAAGGAAATCGGGGGCGATATCCGGGAGATTTCCCGGATACTGGTCACCCACGTCCATCCCGACCACTACGGCATGGCCGGCCGCGTCAAGGAGCTCTCCGGCGCCGACTTCTATCTGCACGAGTACGAAAAGAGGCTCATCGGGCCGCGCTACGTTACCATGGACGAGCTGCTTGTCCAGACGGAACACTGGCTGGGGATTAACGGCGTGCCCCCGGAGCCCACCGCCGACCTCCGGGACGCCACCAAGGACCTGATAAAGTACATCGTCCCCTCCTACCCGGATACCACCTTGCGCGGCGGCGAGACCATCACCACCGGCCCGTTTACCTTCCGCGTCCTCTGGACGCCGGGGCACTCCCAGGGGCATATCTGCCTCTATGAGACCGCTAAAAAGCTCCTGCTCTCCGGCGACCATGTTTTGCCA
>JBDRFW010000072.1:0-10571 GCA_043818415.1 Chloroflexota bacterium
GCTCCCCTCATCGAAAAAACAGGCCTCAAGGTGGGGAAAGATATCTTTCTCTGCCACTGCCCGGAGCGCATACTGCCCGGCGAGATATTCGAGGAAATCATCCACAACGACCGGGTCATCGGCGGGACGGACGGCCAGGCCGCGGCCATGGCGCGGGAAATCTACGCCTCCTTCGTCAAGGGGAACCTGTACATCACCGACGACATTACCGCCGAGCTGGTGAAGCTCATGGAGAACAGCTACCGTGACGTGAACATCGCCCTGGCTAACGAGTTCGCTGAGGTGGCCGAGGGGCTGGGGGTGGACGTCCTGAAAGCCATCGAGCTGGCCGACAAGCACCCGAGGGTGAATATCCTCAAGCCCGGCATCGGCACCGGCGGCCACCGCATCCCCGTCGACCCCTGGTTCATCAAGGAGGTCGACCCCATCAACTCGCGCCTCATCCACACCGCCCGCCTCATCAACGACGAGGTTCCCCAGAAGATAGCCGCCAAAATCAGGCGGGCCCTCAAGGACATCAAGGACCCCGGCATCGTGGCGCTGGGCGTGACCTACAAGCCGGATACCCCGGATACCAGGAACAGCCCGGCGCTGGAGATAATCGGGCTGCTCAAAGAAGACGGCTACCGGGTGGTCGCTTACGACCCCGTCGCGGAGGGCTACCGGTACTCTTCCATCAGTGAAGTAGCCAGAGATGCCGACTGCCTGGTGGTGCTGGTGGAGCACCAGTCTATCCGGAAAGAGCTGGCTAAAGGGGAGGCGGGGATAAAGAAGGCCATGCGCCACCCCCTCATCCTGAGGTTCTACAGCGAGTCCACGGAGAGCTAACCCCGCGCTGCGTCAGGGAAAACGTTGAATATTCTCTTTGTCCATGAAATCGACTGGCTCCGGAAGGTGGTATTCGAGATACACACCCTTTCCGAGCTCCTCTCGCTGAAGGGGCACCGGGTTTATGCCATCGATTACGAGTCCATGTGGGTCCGGGACGGTGTTTTCGACCTCGGTAGTTTGAAGACGAGGGTGGTAGAGAAGGTGGCGCGGTCCTACCCCGATGCCTCCGTCACCCTGATACGCCCCGGCTTTATCAAGGTGCCCGGGCTGAGCCGCCTGACGGCGGCCTGTACCCACCGGGGGGTAGTCCGCCGGACCGTCAAAGAGAAAGCAATCGATGTTATTATCCTCTACTCTATCCCCCACCAACGGGCTCCAGACCATCGGGGCGGCCCGGAGGCTGGGCGTGCCGGTGGTGTTCCGCTCCATCGACATCCTCCACGAGCTCGTCCCTTACCCGGTGCTCTCCCCGGTGACACGCTGGCTGGAGAGGAAGATATATTCCAAAGTTGACCTGGTGCTGACCATCAGCCCCCGGCTCTCCCGCTACGTCACGGAGACGGGCGCGCCGCCGGAGCGGGTGAAGCTGCTGCCCCTGGGAGTGGACACGGACATTTTCCGGACTATGGAGGAGGACGCGGCGCTCCGTAAACAATGGGGGCTTGGGGAAGGGCCGGTGGTTGAATTTATCGGGACGCTGTTCGACTTCTCCGGGCTCGATGAATTCATCCGGCGGTTCCCGGAAGTTTTAAAGCGGGTGCCGGAGGCCAGGCTGCTCATCGTCGGCGACGGGCCGCAGCGCCCCCGTCTCGAGAAGGAAATCGCGGCGGCGGGACTCGGGGGGAGGGTCGTCATCACCGGCTTTAAGCCCTTCGAGGCCATGCCGCGCTACATCAACCTGGCGGCGGTCTGCATCAACACCTTTCGTATCACGGATGCCACCCGAGATATCTTCCCCACCAAGGTTGTGCAGTACCTCGCCTGCGGCCGGCCGGTGGTAGCTACCCCCCTGCCGGGGATGCAGGCCATCGTGGACGGAGAAGGGCAGGGGGTGGTCTATGCCGGGGCCGAAGACATGGTGGCAAGGGTCGCCGACCTGCTGGAATCTGCGGAAAAGCGCCGGGAGCTGGGGCGGGCCGCCATGGAGTACGCCCGGCAGACGCACGGCTACGACAGGATAGTGAAGGAGCTGGAGACGGTGCTGGCGGAGTTGGCCGGCCGGGGAAAAGCGATATGAAGGTTGTCCTGCTGAACCCCAGACTCAAGACGTGGAGCCCCAACGTTTACGTGCCCCTGGGGCTGACGTACATCGCCGCGGTGCTGGAGGGGGAGGGACACCACGTGAAGATAATCGACCTCAACGTGGAGAAAATCGGCGACGATTCCCTTAAAGATATCCTGGCCGACGCGGGAATCGCCGGCATCACCGGCATGATTACGGAGTACGCGGAGGTCATCCGGGTGGCTGACCTCGTCAAAGGGGCTAAAGACGGCCTGACGGTGGTGCTGGGTGGCCCGCTGGCCTCGACGTTCCCGCGGGAATTACTGGAGGCCTCCAGAGCCGACCTCGCGGTCATCGGGGAGGGGGAAAGGACGGCCGTCGCCCTGGTGGCCGCCATCGAGAAAGGCGGCGATTTACATAATATCAAGGGCATTGCCTTCAAAAAGGACGGCAAGATTGAGTTTACCGGCCCGGTGGAGCCCATCACCGACCTCGACAGCGTGCCTTTCCCGGCCCGGGACCTCCTGGATATGAAGCGCTACGTGAAGAACCACTTTGAGAGCTTCGGCATTAAAATCAGGGAGTTCGGCAAAATCCGGAGCACCAACCTGATTTCGAGTCGCGGCTGTCCCTACGGCTGCACCTTCTGCTTCAAGGACATGTGGGGCAGGCAGTGGCGGGGCCGGAGCCCGGACAACATCATCGGCGAGATGGAGCTCCTCAACAAGACCTACGGCATCAACGGCTTCTTCTTCAACGATGACACCTTCGTCCTCAACTCAAAGAGGGTCTTCGAGTTCTGCCGTCGGCTGGGCGAGCGGGGGCTGAACGTCGCCTGGTACGGCAACGGGCGGGTGAACCTGATGACCAGGGAGATGCTGGAGGCCATGTACCGGGCCGGCTGCCGGGGAATCGCCTACGGGATAGAGTCCGGCAACCAGGAAATCCTGGACGCCATGAAGAAGGCCGAGACCATCGAGCAGGTGCGGGAAGTGGTCGGGTGGACGAAGGAAGCCGGCATCCACGTCACCGGGTATTTCATGCTCGGCATGCTGGGGGAGACCCGGCAGACCATCGAGAAGACCCTGGACTTTGCCCGGGAGCTGGACCTGGACTTCTACGGTTTCTCCCTGACGACGCCCCTCCCCGGGACGGAGCTTTACGACGCGGCGCAAGCGGCCGGCCTTGCATCCGGGGACAAGAGCCGCCTGGGGGAGTGGAGCCTCCATGCCAACGCCAACCTGACCCGTGACTGCACCGATAGCGAGTTGGTGGCCTTCAGCAACCGGGCCTTCAAAGAGTTCTACCTGAAAAAACGTTTCGGGAAATACTTTTTCCTGAACCCGGTCCTGTGGAAGGAGCAGGTCAAGGTCATCGCCTCGCTGCGGAACCGTGCGCAGGCCGGGGAGCTTTTCGGCAAGATAAAGGGCACTCTCGGCACTTACCGGCGTAAATCTTGAGCCGCGACCGCAATCGCGGCCTATTTGACGGGTCAACCGTAATCTGCCTATAATCCTAAAATGCCGCTTCTTTAGTTATAAGTTTATTCATGTCAAAAAAGAGGAAAGTGGTCGTTACCGGCGGGGCCGGTTTCATCGGCTCGCACCTCGTCGAAGCGCTGCTGAGTCGGGGTTACTTTACCATCGTCATCGATAACCTGGCTACGGGCAAGCTGGACAATATCGGGTCGGTGCGGAAAAATCCCGACCTGGAGTTCGTCGAGGGCACCGTCACGGAGCTCCCCCGGCTGCAAAACCTTTTCCAGGGGGTGGACTACGTTTTCCACCTGGCGGCCATTCCCGGCGTTTCCCGTAGCATCGAGGACCCGCTGGCCGCGCACCATGCCAATGTCAACGGGACGCTCAACGTGCTCCTGGCCGCCCGTGACGGCGGGGTGAAAAAGGTGGTCTTCGCCTCTTCGGCGGCAGTCTACGGCGAAACCCCCGCGCAGACCCAGACCGAGGACATGGCGGCCAGCCCCATGTCGCCCTATGCCGTCACCAAGTACACCGGCGAGCAGTACTGCCGGGTATTTCAGCGGGTCTATGGCCTGCCGACGGTCTCGCTGCGCTATTTCAACGTCTACGGGCCGCGGCAGGACCCGCAGTCCGACTACGCCGCCGCCATCCCTAAATTTATCATGAAGGTGGCCCGCAGGACCCCGCCGGTCATCTACGGGGACGGGGAGCAGACGCGTGACTTCATCTACGTTAAGGACGTCTGTGCGGTAAATATCCTGATGGCCGAGGGCCGGGCTACGGGCGTCTTCAACATCGGCACGGGGCAGGGGTACACCGTCAACCACCTTGCCCGGACGATTATCAGGCTGATGGGCGCCGCGGGTATCGAGCCGGAGTACGGCGAGCCGCGGGCCGGCGATATCCTGCACAGCTGCGCCGATATTTCCCGGGCGGTGGCCTGCGGCTATCGGCCGCAGTACAGCTTGGAGGAGGGGCTCCGGGAGACGGTCGACGAGTTCCGGCGCGGAGGTTGATGAAGATGACGGCCAGCACACCACCGCCGACGTCGAGAAGATTCTGGAGCCCATCGGCGAGTACGACATGGTGGTGGGGGCGCGTACCCGGAAATCGTAAATCCCGCTGCTGCGCCGGCTGGGGGCGTGGCTGAAAAAGCCGGTGCGCATCATCTGGAGCGGCGGCTATTTGCGTCCGTAGGCGGGCGAAATGGAAACGTCCATGAACATGACGGGTTTACGGACTACCTTGAAGTTAAGGGGACAGTGCGCTAACCCACGGGGGACGTAAACGACGCAGGGCCGGGTGATGACGTGCTTCTCCTCTTCCTCGCCCAGGCACAGCTCAACTTCGGCGGCGAAATCCGTGACATCGGCCATGTCCCCGCCGAAGAAGAAAAGGTATTCATCGTAGTCGTGGACGTGACTTTTTTCCATCATGAACAGGGGTGCCGTGATGCCCACCCAGGCCGGTGAAAAATAGGTGCCGCCGAAGTGTTCGCCGCCGTAGAGGTGGGCCACCAGCCCGAGCCGGTCTCTGGCGAAGGGCGCCTCCTGGATAAGGTTTCCGTATTTCGTACCGGTCATTAGCGGTGTCCTCCTCCTTTCCCGTGGTTACGGCAGGAGCGGCGGCTCGGCTTCCATGTCGAGCGCCTTTAATGCCTCATTAAGCAGGATATTCAGGGAGGAGCGCAGCTGCTCCCGCTGCTCCTTTGACAGGGAGGACATGATGCTGCGGATAAAGTCTTCCTGGACGGCCTGCCGGCAGAACTCGCGGCCCTTTTCCGTGATGGAGATCCTGACGATGTTCCCCCGCTTCCGGTCCTTGGCCTTGGTGACCAGGCCTTTCTTTTCCATCCGCATGATGAGCTCGGAGACGGAGTGGGGTTCCAGGAAAAGCTGACGCGATAGCGTGGCCGGAGTTACCTGCCCGTCGAGGGCCCAGATGGTCACCAGGGCCGCCGCCTGGTTGAAATGGACGTACTTGCCCACCTTTTTATGCCTGGCCTTGAAGACGGCCGACCTCGTCTGGGAAATCAGCAGCCAGAGACTGTAATATTCATCTATCTTCGGTAAATTATCCATGTTTTTATCTCCATGTAAGTTATTATTTACTTGAAATCCAGGAACCCGCCGGTAGTTCCGCATAGCGGAAAGGCTCCCTCAGATAATAACTCTTATTACGACATTACGTCAACACCGGGTTCGTCAGAACGCCGGTAAAACGGGGTCGGTCCCCCTGGCGGGCGGTTTTACCTGAGCCGCCGGGTGCGCTAAAATGTAACCGTCCCGCAGCTGGCTGCCAGCTTGACAGGTTCCAGGGTAAAATGGCATAATGAATGATAATCGTAGTACGATTTCTTTTTGAGGATATCCACGTTTTTTTAGCTTGAAAAGGAGGGCGCGGATGGCGGAAAAAGAACTGGAAAAAATCGTTGGCCCCGGTAATGTCCTCACCGGGCCGGAAGCTCTGGAAGAGTATGCCGGCGACGGCCGCTTCGCGCCGGCGGTAACGCCCCGGTGCGTGGTGATGCCGGGCAGCGTCGATGAGGTACAAGCGGTGGTGAAATGGGCCAATGCCACGATGACGCCGCTGGTGCCGGTAAGCTCCGGGGCGCCCCACTTCCGCGGTGACACCGTTCCCGGTGCCGCGGGGGCGGTTATCGTTGATTTAAAAAGGATGAATAGAATAGTCAGGGTCGACCCACGGAACAAGCTGGCCATGGTCGAGCCCGGCGTTACCTTCGGCGACCTCCAGGCGGAGCTGGCAAAGTCCGGCCTGTGCGCCTACCTGCCGCTGCCCCCCCGCGCTACCAAGTCGGTCATCGGCAGCGTCATGGAGAGGGAGCCGATTACCTCCGCGGCCCATCACTGGGACAGCTGCGACCCCCTTCTCTGCGCGGAGGTCGTTTACGGGACCGGCGACCGTTTCCGGACGGGGGAGGCTTCAGGGCCGGACACGCCGGAGGAGCAGTGGGAGATGGACCGCGTCCAGATGAACCCCTTCGGGCACAGCCACGTTGACTTCCAGCGGCTGATATCCGGGGCCCAGGGCACCATGGGTATTGTCACCTGGGCCACGGTGAAGTGTAACTATTTATCCCGGGTGAGCCGCGCCCTGGTCGTGCCGTCGCCGAACCTCCAGCCGCTCATCGACCTGATGTACCCGGTGGTGAGGTGCCGTTTGGGAGGCAAGCTCTTCATCGTCAACGGCCTCAACCTGGCCTGCCTGCTCGGCGGCGGCAGTGGCGAGATCCAAAAGCGGGGGAAGGCCCTGCCGCCGTGGGTGCTTTTCATCAGCTTCGAGGGCTACGGCCCCCTCCCGGAGGACAAGGTGGCTGCGGAGGAGGCCGAGTTCCGGGAGATGGCCAAACAGTGCGGCCTGGAGCCGGAGGGTAAGATTCCGGGCGCCACCGCCGAAGATGTTTTAAAGCTGCTCTCCGGGCCGTCGGCGGAACCGTACTGGAAGACGCGTTTCAAGGGCGGTTTCCGGGATATCTTTTTCCTGACCACCCTGGACAAGACGCCGGAGTTCGCCGCCGCCGTGCCGGAAATGGCCGGGCGTTATGGCTTCCCGGCCGGGGACATCGGCGTTTACATCCAGCCGATAGTGCAGGGCACCAGCTGCCACGCCGAGTTCACTCTTTACTATGATAAGGCTGACGCTGCAGAGACGGAGGCGGTCAGGCGACTGGACCGCGAGGGCGTGGCGGAGCTGGCGGGGATGGGCAGTTTCTTCTCCCGGCCTTACGGCGCCTGGGGGGAGGTTGCTTACCGGCGCGCGCCGGGGACGCTGGCCATGCAGCGGAAGCTGAAGGAGATTTTCGACCCCAACGGAATCCTCAATCCCGGCAAGCTGGGCTTCCGGGAGCTGAAGGCTGAGGAGGTAAGGTAATGGCCTGGCAGGACTACGTACACGATATGCAGCGGTGCACCCGGTGCTCCTACTGCAAGTGGATACCCTACCGGTACATGCACAATACCGACTTCATCCAGGGCTGCCCGTCGATATCACGCTACCTCTGGCACGCCTACGCCGGGAGCGGGAAGTTCAACATGGCCTATTCCCTCCAGCAGGGCAGGATTGAAATCGACGATACCTTTCTGGACGTGCTCTACAAGTGCCACATGGATGGCAGCTGTGATATCTCCTGCAAGGTCCAGCAGGATATCGAGCCGCTGCAACTGATGCAGGAGCTCCGGATTAAGTGCGTCGAGGACGGGGCGCTGGTGCCGGCCCACATGATTGTCATCGAGGGGCTGCGCAAGGAAGACAACATGATGATGGCCAAACGGGCCGACCGGGGTAAATGGGCGGCGGGGCTGGACGTCAAGGACCTCACCGGCGGGACCACCGCCGAGGTCATCTACCACGCCGGCTGCGCCTACTCCTTCGACGAGGAGCTGTGGCCAATCGCGCGGGCCGGCGTCAACCTGCTTAAAAAGGCGGGCGTGGACGTCGGCATCATGGGGGCGGACGAGACCTGCTGCGGCGGGCGCGCCTACGAGCTGGGCTACGCCGGGGAGCTTACCAAGTACGCCGAGCACCAGATTGAAACCTTCCGCACCGCCGGCGTCAAAGCCGTGGTGACCCCCTGCTCGGACTGCTACGCCTGCTTCAAGGTCCTCTACGACAAGATAGGCAAGAAGCCGGGGATTGAGGTCTATCACATCACCCGGTACCTCGATAAGTTGATAAAGGAAGGCAGGCTCAAGCTGAGCAAAAAGGTGCCCCTGAACGTGACCTACCATGACCCCTGCCACCTGGGGAGGTTGGGGGAGCCCTGGGTGCACTGGCAGGGCCGGGAGATAAAGGTCATGGGGCAGATGATTGTACACGACCCACCAAAGCAGTACCGGCGCGGCGCCAGCGGCGTTTACGAGACCCCCCGGGACATCCTGAAGAGCATCCCCGGCCTGGACCTGGTGGAGATGTACCGCATCAAGGAGTACGCCTGGTGCTGCGGGGCGGGGGGAGGCGTCATCGATGCCTACCCGGACTTTGCGACCTGGACGGGCGCCGAGAGGCTGCGTGAGGCCAAAGCGGTGGGGGCGGAGGCCATCGTCAGCGCCTGCCCGTGGTGCAAGCGCAACTTCCTCGATGCGGCTAAAGAGACCGGTGACAAGATTCAGGTCTATGACATTATTGAGCTGGTGGAAATGGCCGTCTAGCGGCCCCGGAAAAAACAGGAAGGCAGGAGGCGAGACCATGAAGCTGACCAGAGAAGAATACCAGGCCCTGGAAGCCACCGTCGGGCCGGAGTACATCACGCAGGAGCCGGTCATCATGGACACCTACAACCAGGTGTGGGGCAACAAGTTCTTCTTCGATGCCAAGCACTCGGTGCGCCCGGTGGCGGTGCTGCTGCCCTCCAACGCAGAAGAAATCGCGGCGGCCGTGAGGGTATGCAGTAAGTACGGGATACTGTTCAAGGCCTTCTCCTCCGGGTTCGAGTACCTCTCCCTCTCGCTGGCGCACAGCAAGGGCATTCTCTTCGACATGAGACGGATGAACCGAATATTAGAAATCGATGCGAAGAACATGAGGGCGGTCATCGAGCCTTACGTCTCCGTGTACCGTCTCCAGCTGGAGGCGGCCAGGCACGGCCTCTACACCGGGCGGATAGGGGTGGGCTACAGCGCCGGGGTCATCGCCGCCGAGTGCTGCCACCACGGCTGCCAGCATACTATGGTCTCTACCAGCGGCTACGGGCGCAACGTGCTGGGGGTGGAGTGGGTGCTGCCCACCGGCGAGATTCTGAACCTGGGCACGGGCGAGAGCGGCGGCGACCTCTTCTCCGCCGACGGCCCGGGGTTCAGCCTGCGGGGGATACTGCGGGGCCGGACGGGGGCCAACGGCGGCCACGGCGTCATCACCAAGGCCAGCGTTAAGCTCTATCCCTGGTACGGGCCCGGTGAGTGGGAGCAGAAGAAGCAGCCGGGGGAGCCGCTTTCCCGCGGGCAGCTGGACCGGGTGCCGGACGGCTACCGGGTGCTGATTCCCACCTTCCCCGACCTGGAGAGCCAGCTGGAGGCCGCCGGCGAGGTCTGCCGCACGGAGATACTCTACGGGCTTTCCGTCGCCATGCTGGCCACGGGTGTGGTGCCGGAGGGGAACGACGAGGACTGGGCCTGGGCCCAGAAGGCCGACCCCCGGATGGCTGATAATTTCCGGCAATCGCTGGTGCTGGTGATGGGAGCGCCGTCAAAGCGGATGCTGGACTACCGGGAGAAAGCCGCCCGGGCGATTACCGATAAATGGGGAGGCCGCTTCCTGCCCGAGTTCAATGAGCCGAGGGCGCTGGTGCGGGCCTTCATCGACCTGGTATGGTCGACGGGGGTGCCGAGCCTGCGGATTACCGGCGACTTCCTGCCGTCGTCCTCCAGTCCGGACGGCTCGCCGGACATGCTGAAGCGGCTGGCACTGGCGGAACAACAGATTGTGGCGCGTTACGAAGCTCAGGGGGCCTTCTTCAAGAAGGGCAAGAAGGCGGTGACCTGGCGCCCGGAGGAGCACCTTTCCATCGGGGCGCAGGGTATCTCCACGGCCCTCTACGACCCCTACGACCCCGAGTCGCTGAAGGCGGCGCGCGAGTTCATCGACGAGCTGTTCGACCCCCGGGGGAAACTGAAGAGGTTCGGGGTGCCTTCGCGCGGGGGCTGCCTGCAAATCGAGCCCGTCACCCATGTCCACCAGAACTGGGGCCACCTCTACGATAACTACGACGTCTGGTTAATGAAGATAAAGAAGATGCTCGACCCCGGTACCGTGGGCGACTGGACGGCCTACATACCGCCGGAGTACCCGGACTACGCCAAAGACGGCGACTACGTGCTGCCATCCTACGGCAAGGAAGAGCAGCTTTAGTATTGTTCGGTTTTAGTTGGTAATGTCATTGCGAGCCGAAGGCGAAGCAATCTCCCTGAATGTTTCCCGATTGCTTCGTCGCAACGCTCCTCGCAATGACAACCTTGATTGAGTAAAGCCCGGAGGGCACACAATTTGACAAGAGGCAAACACAACTCTATCATTAAGAGCTAGGC
>JBDRFW010000073.1:0-4520 GCA_043818415.1 Chloroflexota bacterium
GCCGGAGCTCGGCTGCAAGCCGCGGGTCTATTACCTTAATATCCCCAAGAAGTTCGTCGCCGGCACCGTCTACGACCCCGTGGAGAAAGAGGTCGTCATCGGCGCCACCTGCACCCTGAGCGGCAAGAGCAAGAACTGGACAGCCACCACGGACGGCTTCGGGGACTTCTGGTTCCAGGGGCTGGCGGACGGCACCTAC
The DNA here is from genome assembly GCA_043818415.1 of Chloroflexota bacterium. Classification (GTDB taxonomy): domain Bacteria; phylum Chloroflexota; class Dehalococcoidia; order Dehalococcoidales; family RBG-16-60-22; genus RBG-16-60-22. Next base: position 200 of record JBDRFW010000073.1, read on the forward strand.
AAGCTGAAAATCGAGGTTAAGGGCTTTGCCTCCAAGAGCTTTGATAATATCAGCACGGAAAAGGACGTCAACCTGGGAGATATCCCGCTGTCCAGGGCAAGCAAGTAACGGCCTGACGCCATAAGTTCATGACGGGAGGGAGTCCGCAATAAGCGGGCTCCCTCCTTTATTTTGGGTTCCTGACTGGTACAACTCAACCATAGAGGTTTATAATATAATATAGACTCACCGGTACCCCGCCCCGACCCTGAACGTCAATATCCAAGCTCCGGAGGTAAAGTTATGACACCACCCGACCATATCGTCATCATCGGAGGGACGGCCTGCGGCCCCAAGGCAGCCGCCCGCGCCCGGCGCTGCGACCCCGCCGCCCGGATAACCATCATCGAGCAAAAGGGGAACCTCTCCACGGCCACCTGCGGCCTGCCTTACTACGTCGGCGGCGTGATTGAGAAAGAGAGCACCCTGGTGACCCGCCAGAACGACTATTTTGAAAAGGTCTTCGATATGAAGGTGCTCACCGGTACCCGGGCCCTGTCCATCGACCGGAAGGCCGGAACGGTAGAGGTCCTCGACCTGGCCAAGGACCGGCGCGCCACCATCCAATACGATAAACTCGTCCTGGCCACGGGGAGTCGGCCGGCGGTGCCGGACTGGGAGGGCAGGAGCCTGGCCGGCATCTTCACGATGACCGGCATACCGGACGCCAGCGCCATCCGGGGCTACCTGGCGGGCCTGCAAAGTAAAGAGGTAATCATCGTCGGGGCGGGCCTCATCGGGATAGAGATGGCGGAGGCCTTCGTCACGCGGGGGCTGCACGTCACCATCCTGGAGGCGCTGGACCGCGTCCTGCCCACCCTGCTGGATGTGGACATCGCCGCCCACGTGGAGAGCCACCTGCTGTCCGGGGGCGTCAGGCTCCGCTGCGGCCAGCGAGTCACCGGTTTCCGGGGCGATTCTCAGGGTCGGGTCAGTCGCGTCCTCATGGAGGGCGGCCAGGAGCTGGCAGCCGGCCTGGTGCTGCTGTCCCTCGGCGTCCGGCCGGAGGTCAGCCTGGCGCGGGAGGCCGGTCTGAGTATCGGGCCCACCGGCGGCATCGCCGTCAACGAGTACCTCCAGACGTCCGACCCCGCCATCTACGCCGGGGGCGACTGCGTGGAGACGGCGAACCTGATAACGAAGAGGAAAGGCCTGGCCCCGATGGGCTCCACGGCCAATAAGCACGGCCGGGTCATCGGGAGCAACGTTACCGGCGGCCGGGAGACCTGCCCCGGCGTGCTGGGCACGGCCATCGTCAAGGTCTTCGACCTTAACGTGGGGAGGGTCGGCCTCAACGAGGCGCAAGCCCGCGAGGCCTGCTTCGACGTGGTGACCTCCCTGGTCCCCGGTGACGAGCACGCCACCTATTACCCCGGTTCCCGGGAAATCATGGTCAAGCTGGTGGCGGAAAAGGCCGGTGGCAGACTGCTGGGGGGACAGGTCATCGGGCCGGGGGACAGCGCCAAGCGCATCGACGTGCTGGCTACGGCGCTGACCTTCGGGGCCACCGTCAACGACCTGGCCGGGCTGGACCTGTGCTATGCGCCGCCCTACAACAGCGCCATGGACCCGCTGCATAACGCCGCCAACGTCATCCGCAACAAGCAGTCGGGGCTGGCCCGCTCCCTGACCCCCCAGGAGGTCAGGAAAAAGCTGGAAGCCGGCGACGACTTCGTGCTGCTGGACGTCCGCTCGCCGGGGGAGTGGCAGGCCCGGCGCATCGAGGCGGCACAGGTCAAACTGCTGCCCCTGCCGGAGCTGCGCCAGCGAATCGACGAGCTTTCCCGCGACGCCGAGATAGTGATTATCTGTCGGAGGAGTGTCCGCTCCTACCAGGCCCAGCGGATACTCGATGGCGCCGGCTTTAAAAACGTGAAGTTCATGGACGGCAGCCTGACGGCCTGGCCTTACCCTACGGCGGGGAAGCCCACCGACTAATGTACGTCACGCCGGTCACGGTGGGGCGGGATGCCCTTGAGGAAAACGTTGACGATAAAGCCCAGCACCACCACGATAAGGAAAACGACGAAGACCTGCGTCAGCGCCGAGTTCAGGGCGTTCTGCAGCGTCGAAATCAGGTCGTGGAAGAGCGCCGTACCCTGACTCCCCAGCCCCTCGAACATGGCCTGGAGCTGCGCCCGGGCGGCGGGATTGACCAGCGCCTGGGGATTGTCCACGATGCCCGCCAGCTGCTCCGGTGAGACGACCGCCCTGACCCCGGCGGAAAGATTGCCCGTGAACTGGGAGATGAAGCGGTTGTTCAGGACGGAACCGACGATGGCCAGCCCGAAGACCCCCCCGAGCGGCCGGAGCAGTATTATCATGGAGGTGGCCGTGCCCATGATGGCGTAGGGTACCGTATTCTGCACCGCGATGGTGTGGATAGGCATTATCATCCCGGCGCCAATGCCGACCAGGACATTGTTAATAATGGCCGTCAGGAAGCTGGTCTGCGGGGTCATCTGGGAAAGCAGGAAAAATCCCGCCGCCATCAATAAAAAGCCGATGCCCGCCTGCAGGCGGTAACGCCCCCCGGCCCGGGAGAGGGCCTGCCCGCTCATGAAGCTGCCCACGGCGGCGCTCAGCATCATCGGGGTAAGAAAGCCTCCGCTCTGCGTGGCCGAGGCCCCCAGCACCCCCTGGAAGTACAGCGGGACCAGAGTAACCCCGGGGAAGAAGGCGGCCCCCTGGAGGAAAACGGCGATGCCTGACACCGTCACCACCCGGTTGCGGAAAAGCGCCAGGGGTATCACCGGCTCATCGGCACGCCTTTCGATGAGGACGAAGAGGACGAACATCACCGCCGTCAGCCCGAACAGGCCGAGGATTACCGGCGAAGTCCAGGCGAAGTCCACGCCTGCCCAGTTCAGGGCCAGTATCAGGGGGGTGATGAACAGCATCATCGTCAGGGCGCCGGCATAGTCGATCCGGCGCCTCGTTTTGCCCACGCGCAGCTGGGGAAAGAGGAAGATGAAGAGGACGATGATAATCAGCCCCAGCGGGATGGCGATGAAGAAGCACCACCGCCAGGAAAGGGCATCGGTCAGGTAGCCGCCGAGGGTCGGCCCGATGATGGTGGAGAGGCCGAAGACCATCGCCATCAGGCCGCCGTACTTGCCCCGCTCCTCCGGCGGGAAGATATCGGCAATAACGATAAAACCGAGCGCGGACATCACCCCGAAGCCGATACCCTGCAAACCGCGGAAGACGATGAGCTGCGTCATCGTCTGGCTGATGCCGCAGAGGAAAGAGCCCACGACGAATATCGCCATCCCGGCCACGAAGAACCACTTCCGCCCGAACATGTCGGACAGGCGGCCCGTCAGCGGCACGGCGACGGTCTCAGTGATGATGTACGACGTAAAGACCCAGGTGTACTGGCTGAACCCGCCGAGGTCGGTGATGATGCGCGGCATGGCCGTGGCCGTAATCGTCATGAATATCGAGCCGAGGAACATGGAGAGCATGGCGCCGGCCAGAGCGGTGACGACCTGCCGCCGCGGCAGGCCGTTCTGGTATAGCATGCCTTCGCTACTTCCCACTAAACGCGTCCATTAACTATATTAATGTTACCGGCCGTCCCCGGCTTTAATGCAACTTGGAGAGGATATCCCTCAGCTTCCTCAGCGAGACGGACAGCTCCCGCAGCTCGGTGTCGGTGAGGCCGGAAAGCTTGCCCTTGATGCTGGACTTTATCAGGCGGTCCTGCCCGTCCAGTATCCGGCGGCCCTCGGCGGTCAGGGCGACATTCACGCTGCGGCGGTCGGCCTCGTCCGCCTGCCGGGCCACAATCCCCAGCCCCTCCAGACGGTCAATGAGATGCGTCATCTGCGGTTTGGGTATCTGGAGCCTCTCCCCGATTTCGGCGATATGCAGCGTGCCGTGGTCCTTCAGCGTCTTCATAATCTCGAAGTGCGGCAGCGATATGTCCTCAATCTGGGCGAAGGCGGTCCTGACCAGCTTCCGCTGAATGTTGCGCCGCATCAGGGGAGGAATGGAAAGCAGGTCCCTGACGACGCTGTCCAGAATGCCCCTTCTCATCTCCCGGCTCACCCCCCGCCGACTTGGTTCACAATGTTAATAGTTAACTGAATAAACTATAATAACACGTCCCGCCGCCCCCCATCAAGCGACTACTGTCCATAAAATTAGACGGTAAGGACGGTTTGTATTAGAATTAGTGTTGCGGGAAAATTCTACCGCGGGGGGACAACAACGTGGGCCATTGGCACCGGGAAAAGAAGATAGTGCTGGAAGCGGCCCAGCGTATGCTGGCTGCGGG
>JBDRFW010000074.1:0-4533 GCA_043818415.1 Chloroflexota bacterium
AAATACTTCGTGGAGCAGCCCATGCTGGAGGGGATGTTCGCCCCCCGGATACGCTTTGCCAGTCGGGAATACTTCGGCGAGAAAAATCTCACGCTGCAGATTAACTGCATCACCGCGCCCTGGCTTATCGAGGAGGAGCCGCACAGCCATGACTTCGACCAGTTCCTCTTTTTCTTCGGCGCCAACACGATGGATATGGCCGATTTCGGCGCCGAGGTCGAGCTGTCCCTCGGCGAGGAAGGGGAAAAACACGTCATTAAGAAGATGACCGTCGTCCATATTCCCGGGGGGATGCTGCACTGCCCGCTTTTCTTCAAAAAAGTTGATAAGCCGGTGATGTTCATGAACGTGGCGCTGACGCCCGAGTACCTCAAAAAGGTTGACAACGTCACCACTACCTGGCGGTAGTCGGCGCGGGGCAGTCCGCGGGAAGGAGAGGATGATGAGCTACGAGACCATTATCTACGAGAAGAAGAACGGCGTGGCCAGGCTGACCCTGAACCGCCCGGAGGCCCTGAATGCCATCACCCGGACGATGTTCCAGGAGATGGGCCGCGCCCTTGATGACGCCGAGAAAGACAGCGCCGTCAGGGTGGTGGTGCTGGCGGGCAGCGGGAAGTCCTTCTGCGCCGGCGTCGACCTCAAGTTTTCCCAGGCGGAGCTGGTGACATTGCAGGACCGGCAGGACTTCTTCCGGCTGGGTAACGAGATGGCGGTGGAAAAGATGGAGAACCTGGGCAAGCCGGTGATGGCGGCGGTGCAGGGGTACTGCCTGGCCGGCGGCTTCGAGCTGATGATGGGGGCCGACCTCGTCGTGGCGGCCGAGAACGCGCAAATCGGCGACCAGCATGTCAACGTGGCCCTGTTCGGCGGGGGCGGCTGCTCCTACCGCCTGGCCCTGCTGGTAGGCCCGCGCAAGGCCAAGGAGATTGTCCTGTTCGGCAAGCGTCTCTCCGGCCGGGAAGCGGCGCAAATTGGGCTGGTCAACCTGACCGTGCCCGCCGCTAAACTGGCCGAAACCGTCGACGCTATGGCGGCGGAGCTGGCGGAGAAGAGCCCGGTGGCGATGAAGTTCGCCAAGTGGTACATCAACCGGTCGGCGATGCCGGACGCCGACATGAGGCTGGAGTTGGCCATCATGTACGGACTCGTCGAGAGTACTTCGGACGATGCCCGGGAAGGGCCGCGGGCCTTCAGCGAGAAAAGAAAGCCCGACTTCAAGGGAAGATAGGACAACGAAGTTGACGACGGCGCTGGAAGGATTGAAAATCCTGGACCTCACCCGGTACGCCCCGGGACCCTACTGCACCATGCTGCTGGGCGACCTCGGGGCGGACATCATCAAGATTGAAGAGGTCGGTCTGCCCACCGGGCGCCGCGGCGAGCACATGAAGGGCCTGGACGCCGTCCCCACCCCGAAGGAGTTCCCCACCCCGGATACTCCTTACGACCCGCTGAACCGCAATAAAAGAAGCATCCGGCTCAACCTCAAGGCGGAGAAGGGGCGGCGTATTTTCCTGCAGCTGGCTGAAAAAGCCGACGTTGTCGTGGAGGGGTTCCGGCCCGGCGTCACCGCACGCCTGGGCATCGATTACCCCACCCTGAAAGAGATTAACCCCCGGCTGATATACTGCGCCATCACCGGCTACGGCCAGGACGGACCCTACCGTGACCTGCCCGGGCACGATATCAACTATATCGCCCATGCCGGCGTCGTCGGCGCTTTGACCATCCCCGGTCATCCTCCCCCGGTGCCAGGTAACTTCATCGGCGATATGGCCGCCGGGGGGATGCAGGCCGCCATCGGGATTCTGGCGGCGCTGGCCGCCCGGGAGAGGACGGGGAGGGGCCAGTTCGTCGATATCGCCATGACCGACGGTGCCGTCAGCCTGGCCTGCCTGTACCTGGGCCGCTACTTCCAGCTCGGCCGACTCCCCGGGGCGGAGGAGAAGGAGACCTGCGGCGCGTCGCCCCTCTACAATCATTACCAGGCCAGGGACGGCCGGTTCATCTCGATAGCCTGCCTGGAGCCCTGGTTCTCTGCTAACCTGTGCCGGGCCCTCGGCTGTGAAGAGCTCATCCCCCACCTGGCTGATGCTGATAAAACCGAAGAGCTAAGGGCATATTTCACCGCTAAATTCCTCACCCGCACCAGCAATGAGTGGGTGGACATCCTCGCGAAGGCCGATGTCCCGGTGAGCCGGGTCAACTCCCTCGACGAGCTGGCCGCCGACCCCCAGCTGGAGCACCGCCGGATGGTCGTGGAGGTGGATGGCGTTAAACAGGCCGGGATATCCATCAAGCTCTCGGAAACGCCCGGCCGGATAAAAGACGCGGGCGCCAGCCCGGGCGAAAATACCGTCCGGGTCCTGGCGGAGCTGGGCTATGGCGAGGCGGAGATTGAAGAACTAAAAAAGGACGGCGTTATCGGCACGGGGAAATAATGCGGATTAATCCCGAAGAAGGAGAGAAACTCATGGCGGAACCGTCAAAGCCTGAAGAGGCGCCCGGCAAGCTCCAGGTCCCGGTGGAGGAAGGGCTGTTTTACCAGCCGCAAGCGCCCGGGGAGAAACCCTACCTCATCGGTGCCAGGTGCCGGGAATGCGGCTACATCAGCTTCCCCAGGCTGGAGGTCTGCCCCCGCTGTGTCCGGCCGGGCACCATGGCGGAGGCGCACCTGAGCGGCCGGGGCAAAATAGATATGTTCAGCACCTGCTTCGCTGCCCTGCCGGGATTTCCCGCCCCGTCCATCCAGGGCTATGTCAACCTGGAGGAGGGGGCCAGAATCTGGGGGCTGATAACCGGCGTCGCGCCGTCCGATGACGCCGTCAGGATGGGCATGGAGGTGGAGTTGGTCATCGAGAAGCTGCGGGAAGACCGGGAAGGCAATGAAATCATGAGCTACAAGTTCCGGCCGGTCAGGGCCGGGTAGGAAGATAAAGACGTGAGAGATGTGGTCGTCATCGGCGTGGGGATGACCCGTTTCGGGAAATTCCTGGAGAGGGGGATGCCGGACCTGGGCCGGGAAGCCGTCTGGAACGCCATCGGGGATGCCGGCGTCCCGCCCGGGGACATCCGGATTGCCTACGTGGCCAACGCGCTGGGCTACCAGCTCACGGAGCTGAAGGGGACCATCGGCCAGCACGTACTGGCCGCGGCGGGCTTCTTCGGGATACCCATTGTCAACGTGGAGAACGCCTGCAGCAGCGGGTCGACGGCCCTTCGGGGCGCCTGCCTGGAGGTGGCCTCCGGCAACTGCGATGTCGCCCTGGCCCTCGGCGTGGAGAAGCTCTTCTGCGAGGACACCGCCCGGTCGGCCCTGGCCATGGCCTCCGGCACGCCCTACGCCAAGTTCGGCTTCATGTTCCCGGCGCTGTACTCCATGGGCCTGAAGAAGTGGATGGACAAATACGGTGTCACCCAGCGGCACTTTGCGAAAGTGGCCGCCAAGAACTCCTATAACGGCTCGCTCAACCCTAACGCCCAGTTCCGCAGGGCCCTCACCGTCGAGGAAATCCTGGCCTCGCGCGTCATCGCCTACCCGCTGACACTCTACATGTGCTCGACGATGGGCGACGGCGCCGCCGCGGCTATCGTCGCCACCCGGGACGCGGCCAAACGTTATACCTCGAAGCCGTTAATTGAGGTAGCGGCCTGCGAGCTGGTGTCGGGGACGGTGAATTTCCCCGGTACGCCCCACGTGCCCCTGGAGACCCGCGCCGCCAGGCTTGCCTACGAGAAGGCGGGCATCGGGCCGGAGGACATCGACGTGGCCGAGGTGCACGACGGCATGGCCCCCGCCGAGATGCTGATTTATGAGGAGCTCGGCCTGTGCCGGGAAGGCGGGGCCGCCCGCCTCGTCGACGAAGAAACGACGGCCATTACGGGGTCGATTCCGGTGAACCCCAGCGGCGGGCTGACGGCCAAGGGCCACCCGGTCGGGGCCACGGGTTTGGCCCAGGTGGCCGAGATTGTCTGGCAGCTGCGGGGAGAGGCCGGACAGCGGCAGGTGAAGGACCCGAAGGTAGGACTTACCGAGAACGCCGGCGGCTGGGTCATCGATGATAACGCCGCCTGCGCCGTGACCATCTTGAAGAAATAGAGGGGGGTGGTTCGCTATGGAGATTAAGAATGTGGGCGTGGTCGGCTGCGGCGTCATGGGCGCGGGGATAGCCCAGCTCTGCGCGCAGTCGGGCTATAACGTCGTCGTCGCCGAAATCAATGATGAGTTGCTGAATAAGGGATTGAAGTCCATCGACGCCGTACTGGGCCGGCTGGTGGACAAGGAGAGGATTTCACAAAAGGACAAAGAGTCCACCCTGGCCCGCATCCGGGGCACGACCGACCTCGGGGAGCTTTCCGGGTGCGACATCGTTATCGAGGCGGCCACCGAGGACATGGCCGTCAAGAAAGCCATCTTCGCCCGGCTGGATAAAGTCTGCCCCAAGCGTACCATCCTGGCCACCAACACCTCGGTGCTGTCCGTGGCGGACATCGCCGCGGCGACAAAACGGCCGGAGCAGGTGCTCGGCC
>JBDRFW010000075.1:0-3179 GCA_043818415.1 Chloroflexota bacterium
CACCGGCAAGTACCCGCCGAGTCTCTTCAAGCTGGTCATCGGCTTCAACCGCTGGGTGTACCGAGTGGTCGCCTACGTGACCCTGATGACGGACGAATACCCGCCCTTCCGCCTCTGGGACGACTAGGGTCCGGGCTGGCATCGGGGACACAGGTAGGTACCCCGACCCCGCACCACGATGCGCTGGATGGGCCCGCCGCAACCGGGGCAGTTTTTACCGACCCCGTGGGCGACGCTGAACTCGTCATGGGCGGTGCCCGGCTGACCGTCCGGGCGGATGTAGTTCCTCACGCTGGCCCCCTTGCTCCGGAGGGCTTTGTTAAGCACCTTCCGGATGGCATGGTAGAGTCGTTCTGTTTCCTCCCGGCTCAGGCTCATCGCCGGCCGCAGGGGATGTATCCTGGCCTCGAAGAGCGACTCGTCGGCGTACATGTTGCCGATGCCGGCGATGATGGCCTGGTCGAGGAGTACCGGCTTGACCGGCGCTGTCCGGTGGCCCAGAATCCCCGCCAGGACCTCCGGCGTGAAGTCCTCGTCCAGCGGCTCCGGCCCCAGCTTTGCCACCACGGCGCTCTCGTCGGCCGCCAGCCACATCACCCCGAACTTGCGCGGGTCCCAGAAATGCAGCGCCGACCCGTCGTCCAGGTGGAAAATCGCCCGGGTAAAACGTCCGTTGGCGGGATTCACCAGCAGCGAGCCGGTCATCTTCATGTGCATGACCAGCACCTCGCCGCCGCTCAGGTGAAAAAACAGGTACTTACCGCGCCGGGACAGCCCCGTTATTCTCTGCCCCACCACCCGGCGGCGGAACTCCGCGACCGGGGGCTGCCGCACTATCCGGTCCCAGGACAGCTCCACCCCGGTAATCTCCCGCCCCAGGACGTAGGGCAGCAGCTCGTTCTTAATCGTTTCTACTTCTGGCAGTTCCGGCATGGTTACTTCATCTCTGCCCAGTTCCTGCCCTCTTTGGTATCCACCTTCACCGGGACGCTCAGTTCCACCGCCGTGGACATCACCTCCGGCACGAGCTTACGCATGGTGGCCAGCTCTTCTCCGGGCACCTCGAAGAGGAGCTCGTCGTGCACCTGGAGCAGCATCTTGCTCTTCAGCTTTTTCTCCTCCATCTCGCGGTACAGGTTTATCATCGCCACCTTGATGATGTCCGCCGAGGTACCCTGTACCGGCATGTTGATGGCCATGCGCTCGGCGCCCTCCCTCACCTGGCGGTTAGCCGCGTTGATATCCGGGATGAACCGCCGCCGGCCCAGCAGCGTCTGCACGTAGCCCTCACGGCGTGCCTTTTCCTTGGTAGCGTCCAGGTATTTCCTCACACCCGGGTACTTTTCGAAGTAGGCCCGGATGAACTTGCCCGCGTCCTCTCGGGAGAGCTCGGTGGCCTGCTCCAGGCCGTAGTCGCTCATGCCGTAGATAACGCCGAAGTTGACCGTCTTGGCGAACCGCCTCATGTCCGGCGTTACTTTCGATTTTTCCACCCCGAACAGCAGGACCGCGGTGGCGGCATGGATATCCTCATCGTACTTGAAGGCCCGCACCAGGTGCTCGTCCCCGGACAGGTGCGCCAGGACGCGGAGGTCTATCTGCGAGTAGTCCCCCCCGAAAAGGCTCGTGCCCTTGGACGCGATGAAGGCCTGCCTGACCTGCCCCCCCAGCTCGCCGCGCACCGGGATGTTCTGCATATTGGGGTCGCTGGAGGAAAGCCGCCCGGTGGCGGTACGCGTCTGGTTGAAGCTGGTATGAATCCTCCCCGTTTTCGGGTTTACCAGCCCCGGCAGCGTATCGATGTAGGTCGATTTTATCTTGGCGAGCTGGCGGTACTCCAGGATTTCGCCGGCGATGGGATGGACCGGGCGCAGCTCCTCCAGCACCGCCGCCTCCGTGGAGTACTTGCTCTTACCGCGGCGCGATGTGGGCAGCTGCATCTCGTCGAAGAGCACCTTCCCGAGCTGCTGGGGTGAGTTGATATTGAACTCGTGCTTGGTCTCTTCGTAAATTTTCCTCTCCAGCACGGCAATCTGCTCCCCGAGGTTCCGGGACATCTCCTTGAGCATCTCCGTGTCCACGGCTACGCCATTCCTCTCCATGAGCAGCAATACCGGCACCAGCGGCATCTCCACCTCGGTAAAGAGCTTCATAAATCCCTGTTTTTCCAGCTCTTTTCCCAGCAGGTCGGATAGCCGCCAGGTCATATCGGCATCGGCACAGGCGTAGTCGGCTGCTCTTTTTATGTCAACCTGTGCCATCGACACCCGCTTGGCGCCCGTGCCGATAAGGCTGCTGATGGGCGTCATCTCGATGCCCAGCTTGCTGAAGGACAGCGCCTTGAGCCCCAGCGACTTCTCACCCAGCAGGTGAGCGGCAATCATGGAGTCGAAGGTGAGGTTGCTGACGCTTATCCCGCACCCCGCCAGCACCATCATATCGTACTTGCCGTTATGGGCCAGCTTGGCAATCCCGGCGTCTTCAAAGACGGGCTTGAGGCGGCTGATAACCTGTTCCCGCGGCAGCTGCGTCACCTCGTCGAGGAGCGCGTGCCCGACCGGTATATAGTACGCGTTGCCCGGCCCGGTGGCCAGGGATATGCCCACCGGCTGCGCCAGCATCGGGTCCAGGCCCGTCGTCTCCGTGTCGAAGGCGAAGGACTTGGCCGCGGCCAGGGTGTTGACCAGCTCATCGAGGTCCTCCGTACTGGCCACGATGCGGTAATGGGTCTCGGCCGGCCCGGCGGTCACCTCCGCCGGGGTGGACTCCCCTTCCGTTCCCGGCAGCTTGGGGAGCAGGCTGAAGAACTCCAGCTCCCGGAAAAAGTCGGCCACCTGCCGGCGTTCGTACTGGCTGACCCGGCACTCTTCCAGGTCGAGCTTCACCGGCGTCTCCGTCACGATGGTCGCCAGCTCCTTGCTGCGGTGCGCCGTGGCCTCGTTCTGCCGCAGCGCCTCCTGCGCCCGTGGCGGCGTCACCTCGTCCAGGTGCTTATAGACCCCGTCGAGGTCGCCGAACTGCTGGATAAGCTTGACGGCCGTCTTATCGCCGATGCCGGGCACCCCGGGGATGTTGTCCGAGGCATCGCCTACCAGCGCCTTGAGGTCGGCGATGTGCTCCGGCCCCACGCCGTACTTCTCGCTCACCGCCGCCCCGTCGAATAGCTGTGTATCGCTGGC
>JBDRFW010000076.1:0-9326 GCA_043818415.1 Chloroflexota bacterium
TACCATCATCTCTAAATCTAAACGCCTCATTAAGTAGTTTCACCGCTCCACTGAAATGTCCAATGCTGCAGGGAATACAGGCAGTAGCTATATCTTGCTCCTCTCTCGGACTTTCTTCAGATGGTTGAGGCATAGCGGCAGGTAAAGGACTCTCGCTTTGAATAGTAGAAGTCACACCGGGGAAACCACTGCGGAGCTCATCGGCAAGGGAACGTATATCGCTGCCGGCTTTCTCTACTCTTTCACGTCCCTCGCGTATGATATCCCGCAGGGCATCCAGTGGACTGAAAGGCAATTTTATTCCAGGCGGCTTTGGCGGTCCAGGTGGCATCTCCTTCACCCCTCCAAAAAGAATACGGGGCAAGCCAACGCTTGCCCCGTTTGATTAAATTCTAAGCGCTAATAACGCTTTCGTCAACTTTCCGTGAAGAAGACCCGCCGGCCGAGCTCTTCGATATCTCTGTCGATATCAATGGCCTGTTTGAACTTCTTCTTCCGGTCTTCCCTCTGTTCGGAAGTCTTGCCCAAAGGCAGCGCTACTGAACTGATCGCTTCCTTGATATCCCTCCTCAGCCCGGGGAGTTCGGTTTTAGCGAGGTCTATACCCTTATCGGCAATCTCATGGAGGATATCCATCTCAGTTCTGCCGACCCTCTCCTTCTTCATATCCGCGATCGCCTCCAGCGTCTTGTTCAGCACACCAGCCAGGTTCTCAACCTGCTTCTGCTGGGCGTCAAACTGCGTTTGCCACCGGTCATCCTTCAACGCTTCAATGGTCTTTTGCATTGTGGTCATGGCTTCTTTTACTGCGCTGTCCTCCCCTTTACCACCGGTGATGCTTTTGATTGCCTCAACAAAAGCAACCGGGTCGGTCATCCAGTTGGGTAGAGTGCTGCCACCACCGCCAAAACCCTCTCGAAGGATTCTCATCTGTTCCGAGGCCTTGGTCATCGCCGTGATGGGATCGAAGGGCTCTCCCTTCTCCTGGGCTTGCCTCAAAGACTGAAAAGCCATGAGCTCGACTCCGGTGACCCTGGCCTTGGGGTTGAGCGTCCAGTTGCCTTCGCCGTCCTGCACGAAGGGTGATTCCGTTCCTGCCCCTTCACTTTCTTCTGCCATTTTCTTTAACTCCTTTGCCTGAGGAAGCGTCCCTCCCCTTTCCCCTTCCTTTGCCATCCTGACCTGCTTCACATCGGTATCGTAGATATAGCGAACCTCAGTCTCGCGGTCTTTTGTCGTCTTTTCCGTTTCGTGGATCTGGTCGGCTGTCATGCCCGCCATTTGTTGAATCTCCGGAGGAATGTCTAGACCTCTTTCGGCAAACCACTGCTCGATGATGTTCTTTCGCTTGGCCGGGGGGATATCGCTGCTCCAGGAAGACAGACGTTTGAGAAGTATTTCAGGGTCCTCAAAAACTCTGGGGCCGCCGGTGTGGGAGATGTTTTCGGCAATATTGGCTGCCAGGTCGGCTCTTATCTTGAATTTCTTGAGCAGGGTGGCGAAGTCCTCCTCGACAATGGGAACTTCCCTGGCCATGCTCTCGTCATCCATAAATTCGGGATGTTTATTTCTGATATGGCTTTTTCTCGCTGTCTTTGTCTGAAACTCTTTTTCGCTATCCTCACATCCGGGTACAGGGCATTTGAACGCCATCTCGTCACCTCCTTATTCTATTGTAAGTCGGACTCAAACTTGACTCAAACTTGACTCCAAATTTTTAGCTACGATTTGACTCAATTGGGGTAGTCCGTTTGAACCTTAATGGGGTATTGGCTATACATAGCAAGCCCTCCCCATAAAACAAAGGCGTTGCACGGCTTAGCCCCGCTTTACCGGTAGCCAACCCGGTCGAGCCACTTTTTCTTCTGGATGGCCATGCCCCAGCCGATAAACAGGTTCATCAGGTCAACCAGGTCCGGCTTGGGGATATCGCCCATCTTGTGGGCGAGCTCGGCGCAATCCCTGAGCTTCTGACGCATCTCGGCCGGGACCTTGATATGAAGGTCGTATTCCTGCTTAGCTTCCGGCTCCGGTGGCGTTTCTACCTCGGTGGCTTCGACTTCCTGTCCGATTTCCTGTGTCATACTTTCCTCCAAAAAAAAGGGGGGCAAGTCAAACCCTCAACGAGAGTTGCTTGCCCCGGTCCCCTTTTTTGAAATTCTAATACTCTTTACGACAAAATGCAAGGGTTAAGCAGGGGGAAAGCGACAAAGCAGCCTTGAGCATATTGATTAAGGAGTGACATTCTTCCGGCCGGCAGGTATAAGCCCTTGACGGTTGGCCGATATATGGGCTAGAATGTCTGAAAAAGAATAGCGGGAATAATTGCAACGGGGCAAGCGTTTGGCTTGCCCCGTTCTTTTTTAGGAGCATATCGTGAAGAAACTGGCTGTGCTGGCTCTAAAAGGCGGCGTCGGCAAGAGCACGGTGGTAGCCGGCCTCAGCCTGGCCCTGGTTAAAAAGAAATACAAGGTCGGCTGCGTGGACCTCGATGTTACCGGCAGCAATCTTTACTCGGCTCTCGGCCTTGAACACTCTCCGCGCTGGGAGCTGGACAGCATCAACGAGAAGATAATCGTCCCCGAGGTAAACGGATACTGGCTTCTCAGTATCGCCAGCTTTGCCGGCGAGGAAAACGCCATCATGTGGGACGGCTCCCAGAACGCCGAGCTTATGGAGGCCATGCGGAAGCTCGATGAAATCAAGGTAGGATCTGAACCTCTGGTGATGAGCGGCAAGCTGGAAGAGATACGGAGGCAAATCGACGACGTTTTGGCCTCAAGCAAATGGCGCTACGTCACGGAGTTGCTGTCCGAGGATATCGTGACCTGGCCGGAGCCCCTGGACTACCAGTTATTCGACCTGCCTCCGAGCTCGAGCCAGGAGATGTTCTCGTTTCTTGACCAGACCAAAGACCTCTTCGGTGTCTTTATCGTCTCCCAGCCTTCCGCCATCGCTACCACTGGTCTGGTTCGCACCATCGACCTGCTGCGGGTAAAGCAGATACCCATCGTCGGGCTGGTCGTCAATCAGGATGGTTTCCTGAATTGCCATGGCAGAATAGAATACCAGTTCCTATCCCCCAGGGTCGACCTGGAGGCGGTCGCCAGAAAGGCGGGGATACCGTTTCTTATGTCGCTTCCCCAGAGCGGCGATATGAAGAAACTCGAACCTTACTTTGCCGAGCTGGCCGGCAAGATTGCCGGCTCGACACCCGTTGTCCTGAAGGACGTGACGCTCGGGAAAAAACTCAAGAGAAAGCTCGCAAAAGGCATTGCCAGGAGGTTGTAGCATGGCTCTCGTAGAAGATATGTTTCGACGTTTCATGGCGCGGCAGTCGCGCTTCTTTAACCGCCTGACCAAAGATGCCAGGCAAAAGTTTGCCGATATGGAAAACAAGTACGCCGAGCTTAGGGTGACCGGGCCCGAGGGGTGCGTCATGTATTTCCAGTACAAGGGGCAGCACCTCGAAATGCTGGACGGGCCTCCGAAGGTGCCTTACGTAAAGCTGGACAAATTCCTGGTTGACGGCGACCTGTTGAACTATCCCAGCGGTGATGAGGTGCTCTTCGACGTTATCGACGGCAGCCTTCCGCCGCGGGCGGCCATCAGCCGCAAATATTTCCGAACCAACTCAGACAAAATCCTTTACGACACCGAGTATTTTGCCCAGGCGTTCGAGCAGTTCCTGAACGAGATGCGCCTGGTGCTGGGAGGCAGCGGTGCTCGCTGAGATTCCTCTTACCGTTATGGTTGCCGCGGCCGTCCTGGTTGGTCTCTGGTGCTCGAACATATTCTACGATTACCTGATTCCTCAGTACCTCTCCCGGAAGATAGGCCACATGGCCGGAGGCACGGCGCTGTTGCTCTGCGCCCTGCTGTATGATTCGTGGATTTGGCCGTTAATCCTGGCGGCGGGCTTCACGGCATTGCTACTCGGCGCCAGGATTATCAGGAACAGCCTGTTCCGGGGTGTCGGCGGTGCCGGCAGGCCGGTAGCCTTCGCCGAGGTCTGGTTTCCCGCGGTATCCACGGTCAGTATCGCGGTGGGGTGGGTATGGCTGGGGGACAAGTGGCTGGCCATCCTGCCGGCGCTCTTCATGGCCTATGGCGATGCCGTGACCGGTCTGACCAGGAGCGTCATCTACAAACGTGAGTTCAAAGGGAATATGGGCAGCGTGGCCATGCTGGGCGCCTGCCTGCTGCTTGCCTGGTGCTTTTATCGGCCGCTCTGGATCGGCGTTGCCGGCGCCGTGGTCGCTACCCTGGCCGAGAGGTTTACCCCGATGTCGAAGGGATTCTGGGATGACAACTGGACCATTGTCCTGAGTTCACTGCTGGTTATGGGAGGTCTCCGTTGGCTTTAAAAATCAAGGCATGCCTCTGGACTTTGCCGCGGTGGTTTGCCACCCCGTACTTCGGGTCGGTTCTGCTGCTGGGGGCTGTCCTCGCCGGCGGCATCAATGCCAACGCCTGGATAGGGCTGGCTGCCGGACTGTTACTGATGGCCGGCGGACACTCGTTTAACAGCTACCTCGATTACGCCTGGACCGGTCTTGACAAGGGCGAGATTGAGAACAGGAGCGCCGAGAAAGATTACTGCGGCGGACAGAACTTGATCGAGGCCGGCATTGTTACGCCCAGAGAGGTACTACTGAATGCGGTAGGCTGGTACGTACTGTCGGCCGTACCAATTATTTACCTGGCCGTTAAAGTCGGCTGGCCAATCTTGCCGGTCTGGGTTCTTTCCATGTCGATAACAGGCTGGTACTCAAAGGCAAAGTTCAACTGGACTCATGAGCTCGCCCTGTTTATTGGCGCCGGCCCACTGGCGGCTCTTATCGGCATGTATTCCGTGACGCCGGCTCCGGAGTGGTGGGTAGGGATAGCCGCCAGCGCCCCGGCCGGCCTGATTCTCTCTTTCGTCGGGCTGCCGCTTGATGAGTATCCGGATGCGGAGGCCAACCTGAAAAAGGGAGTCAAGTCGATAGCATACAAAGTATGGGAGTATGGAGTCGATTTAGGATTCTATCTGCTGGCCTGGATTATGTTCGTCTACCTCCTGCAGATCTTCCTGATAGCCACTGACATCCTGGCGCCGCTGACCTGGCTCACCTTCGTGCTAGTACCTCTCTTCATGGCAGCCGTCGTATTCCTCAAGAAATCGTTCCGGAAGACGGCCGGCATACTGGTTATCATAGGGGCATGTTACCCATTACTCATGCTTATCGGGCAGATATTTGGAGGCTGAAATGATGAATAGTCCGCAGGTTATCTCCATCGGGTTCGCCGTTCCGGAGAAAAGCTATACCCAGGAAGAAGTTTTTGCGGTTCTCAAGTACTCGCAGCGCTTCTGGAGGGTTTTCAAAGAGAGCGGAATAGAGAAAAGGCATCTCTGGGTACCGCCGAGTGAAGCCAAGGAAGCCAGCTGGCAACAGCAGCAGGATTTATACAGGGACGGGGCGGTCAAGCTCTCCCTGCAGGCGATAAACAAGTGCCTGGACGGCCGCAGCGCCGGGGATATCGCCTGCGTCGTCTACGGGAGCTGTACGGGATTTGCGCCTGGCCCGACGGTGGCTCATTACCTGGCGAAAGAGTTAGTCCTCAAACCCTCAACCTATTACACGAACATAATCGGCCAGGGGTGCGAATCTGGCTTCCCCGGGCTCCGGAGAGCCTATGATTTTGCGGTGGCCACCGGTAAGAAAGCCCTGGTCGTTAACTGCGAGCTTTGCTCATGCACCTACTACCCGGAGCCCGCCGGCAGGCCGAACCCGGAGAACCACTTTGAACTGCTCCGCAGTAACGCCCTCTTTGCCGATGCCGCCTCCTGCGCCCTGGTGGGATTCGATGAAAACCCGCGGCATCCCTTTATCATCGATATGGAGACGTATACCAATATCGACTTCATCAACAACCTCGGCTACACCTGGCGCGACGGACGGCTCCGGGTACTGCTATCACGGCGGGTACCAGAGCTGGCGCCGCAGGTGGTCAAGCCGGCAGTGGGCGCCGCGCTGCAGCGCCAGGGGCTCACTGTTGGCGATATACAGTGGTGGGTTATCCATGCCGCCGGCAATACCGTCTTGGACAATATAAGGGATGCTCTGGACATAGCCGAGGAGAAGGTAACTCTTTCGAGAAGAACCCTGAAGGAATTCGGCAACACCAGCTCCACCTCGGTCGGCATAACCGGGAAGCGGTTGATGGGTGAGGATATACGCCCGGATGATTATGCGGCGGTATTAAGTGTGGGCCCGGGCATGACTGGAGGGATTTCACTGCTGCGATGGCTATACTGATTACCGGCGGTGCCGGTTTCCTGGGGAAAGCCCTCACGAAGACTTTTCTTGAGAGAAGTCTCCGGGTTTACTCGCTGTCGAGGCACCCCCCGGCGCCGGCGGAAAACCTGATTCCCCTCGAAGGCGATATCCTGCTGCCTGACCTCGGACTGGAAAATGTGCCCGCGGACATCGATACTGTCATCCACTCGGCGGCGCTTCTCAGCTTCAAACCCGGCGACAAAGACAGGCTTTATGAAACGAACTGCCGCGGCACCGAGAACGTTATTCAATGGATGAAAAAACACGGGATTACCAGGCTTTACCATGTCTCCACCGCCTACCTGTTCGGCCAGAACCACTATGAAATCAGCAAAAAGATGGCTGAGGCTATCGTACTGGGGCATACTGAAATTAAGGTCACTATCCTGCGGCCCGGCATCATCATCGGGGACAGCCGCGTCCAGGGACTGCCACCGGTGTCAGGATTCTACATCGGCATCAGAGCGTGTGACCAGGCCAAGCGCTGGTTCGAAAGAGGCACAAAACTACCGCCTCTTACATTCAAGATAAGGATTGCCGGGAATCCTCAGGGCAGGCTGAACCTGATACCGGTCGACATTGTGGCTCAAAACATTGTCCGGCTGGTAGAGCAGGACGCAGCGGGAATATATTACCTCACCCATCCGGCGCCGCCGATGCTGAAGGAACTGGAGCCGCCGATATCTCTGGCCACCCGGGCCGACGTGGAGTTTTTACCGGATTTCACCCCGAACGTCGGTGACCGGCTGGTGGCCAGACTGATAATCGAGCTCTCGCCATATCTTTGCGGGCATGACCTGCCTTCCGATATCGAATGCCGGCGTCTGACCGCCGATTTCCTACAGAGAACCGCCGAGGCTTTTCTGAATAAGACTTGACAGAAAAGTGTTATCGCATTAGACTTTCACCAGATGGGGCAAGCGTCGGCTTGCCCCTGTTTCTTTTTAACGGGAGGTGACCAGTGGTAATGCAGAGAGGCCGGAGCCTTCTGTCGGAGGTCGAGAATAAACTCGGTTTACCTCCCCTTTCCCAGATGGCCGGAGCCCTGGACAAATTCCCCGACGCCAGGCAGCTTCGCCTGATTAAAGATGTCCTTGTCGCCGCCGAGGCGGTTTCCCGAAACGCCCCGGAACTCGACAAGGTGGCGGTACTCATCAGGGAAATCAACTCAATGCCCATTGAAAAGCTGGAGAAATTGGAGAAGCTGCTGAAGCGCATCGAGAAAATAATGAAGAACGCCCCGGAGGACCTGGTGGAGTTTTTAACAAGCTTGAAGGAGTGACGTATGGTCAGCCCCGCGGCGCTATTGTTGGTCGGAGTAACAACGGGTATCGGGGGTGCTGTAACCTACGCCGCTTTTGAATATGCCCAGAAAGTTACCTCTAATGCCAACGGAAGGAGTGCGAAAATGAGAACGGAAGAGGAACGTAAATCGGTCCACGAGACTATATACGGCAAAGGCTCAACCCCGCCATCGGAGAGGCTGGGGAGAGGGCAGATGGTCAACGACCTCCTGCCGATGCCGCCGGATGTCGGACCGCCCCTGCCGAGAATGCTCGCACTAAGGTGGCCGTGGAAGAAGTAAAAGATGGTACGCTATCTAGCACTGGATTTGCCGCCGCCGGTGAGAGACCTCAGGATCAAAGAGGACCTGGGTGCTCAGATACGGCAGAGGAAGCTTTTCCGACTCAGGGCCAAGCTGGGGCCCGAAGTCGTTCCCGCCGTCTTCCAGCCGATAATCGAGGCAGAGGAATCCCTGCTGTGCGCCATCTTCGTGACGCCCGGCGAAAATCACCTCATCTTCAGAGATGAAATAGCGCCGACGAAAAAGTGGGACGAATGGTATTATCGCGCCTACAGGATAGAGAACCTGGGTAGAGCCGCCGATATCGAGAGCGTCGAGATAACGGAAACGGAGGCCGTCTATCACTGGTGCTATTCCTTCGCCAACCTCTACGAGAGCGGCATCCACTACAGCGGCCGACAGGAATGGACGGGCTGGATTTACTCCTCGACCTGGAACCATATGCTGACCAGCGGGCCGGAGCTGCCTATCCTGCTGAGAGGGGGTTACCGGGAAATGGAGCCCGAAGTTTACAACGGCGACAGAGACGCCGCCGAGGAGTATGCGAAAAAGCTATGATTTTACTAAAGGAATCGGATAGGCCGAAGAGCCTTGGCGAGAAAATAGCCGAGTACGCGGCCAGGCCGCCACAGCCGATACTCCGCTTTTACGGTCATTTCAGCACCGAGGGAACTAATGGCCGCAGGGCACTGCACTTCGCCGTGAGAAACGGCCTCCCGCTGCCGCTGCTTTACGGGATATATGTCGAGGCCGATGGCGAGTACCTGGAGAAAACCGATCACATCGGGGCTTGGAGCATCGATGACTGGATTCTGGATATGGAAAATAAGGCGGAATCCCAGGTCTCCATCAGGGTCGGTTTACTACCATTCGAGATACTCACTGACAAAGCGAGGTTGACAATATGAAAAAGGGACAGATCTTTAACGTAGCTAAAATACTTCTCAGCCCCGCGGACCCAAAAGAAGGGCCTCCTCTGCCGGATAGCATGGATATCTCATGGCCCGGTTTTCTCAAGAGGGCCGTTGACCGCTTAATCGAGGAACCACCCTGGGAAACAATCCCGAAGCGAGGCCTCAAAGAGGAACTGAGGCGTGAGTTTGAGGTCGTTACTGGCCAGAAGCTTTAAAGGGGGCAAACATGGCTGACATAGTTGAAATTGAAATTACCAAACCTCTGCCGTCAGAGGCGGTGGTCGACAGCACTTACAGGATTGAAGGCGCTGTCAAGGTATTCGGCGCTGTCGGAGCACCTCCTTGGGTGTATGCCGAGGTTAAATACAAGGAGTGGTACAAGCCCGATTGGGCCGAAGAGAAGGATTATATAAGGGCCTGGCCGGTGCCCATTACCGGAGACTTCTCAATCGACTTCAAGCCGGAGAAAGAGGGGGATTATCAGGTCACCGTTGTGGCTACGCC
>JBDRFW010000077.1:0-10268 GCA_043818415.1 Chloroflexota bacterium
ACCCCCGGCGGTGTTATCTTTTCCCATCCGGCCGCCCTCGCGGCACCGGCGGTCTGGGCCGTTAAATCGCTGCCCCTTGTCACCCCAGACAGATAAAAATATAGACTCCTCCAGCCCTAAAGCCCCGGCTTCATCTGGTGCCACCCGGTGGCCTGCTCGTAGGCGTAGGCGACCCGTAAAATGGTCTCCTCGGCGAAGGGCTGGCCGATGACCTGCATCCCCACGGGGAGGCCTTCGGCAAAGCCGGCCGGTACGGACACGGCGGGCACCCCGGCGATGTTGATGGGCAGGGTGCAGACATCGCTGAGGTACATGGAAAGGGGGTCGTCCACCTTCTCCCCTATCCTGAAGGGGACAGTGGGGGAGGTGGGCGTAACAATGGCGTCGTACTTCTCGAAAGCGGCGTCGAACTCCCGCCTTATCAGGGTGCGCACCTTCTGGGCCTTGAGGTACCAGGCGTCGTAGTAGCCGGCGGAGAGGGCGTAGGTGCCGAGCATGATGCGCCGCTTGACCTCCGCCCCGAAGCCGTTCTGCCGCGTCTTCTCCATCGACTCCCACATGGTGTCGGCCTCGTAGGAAAAGCCGTACTTGACTCCGTCGTAACGCGCCAGGTTGGCCGAAGCCTCGGAGGGGGCGATGATGTAATAGACCGCCAGGGCGTAGGGGGTATGGGGCAGGGATATTTCCTCCAGCGCGGCGCCGAGCTCCTCCAGCTTGCCGAGGGCCGACTTCATTACGGCGGCCACCCCCGGCTGCATCCCCTCCACGAAGTATTCCTTCGGCACGCCGAGGCGGAGTCCCTTCAGGTCCGGCTTGAGGCTTTGAGTGTAATCCGGCACTTCCCGGGGGACGGAGGTGGAATCACGCGGGTCGTGGCCGGCGATGGCGTTGAGCAGCAGGGCGCAATCGGTGACGTCCTGCGTCAGGGGCCCGATCTGGTCGAGCGAGCTGGCGAAGGCCACCAGCCCGTAGCGGCTGACCCGGCCGTAGGTGGGCTTCATGCCGACGACGCTGCAAAACCCGGCCGGCTGGCGGATGCTGCCGCCGGTGTCCGAGCCCAGGGCGCCGGTAGCCTCGCCGGCGGCCACCGCCACCGCCGAACCGCCGCTGCTGCCGCCGGGGACCCGGCTGACATCCCAGGGGTTACGGGTCACGAACAGGGCCGAGTTCTCCGTCGAGGAGCCCATGGCGAACTCGTCCATATTGGCCTTGCCCACGGTCACCATGCCCTGCGCGTTCAGCCTCTCCACCACGGTGGCGTCATAAGGGGGCACGAAGTTTTGCAGCATCTTCGAGGAGCAGGTCGTCAGCACCCCGCGGGTGCACATGTTGTCCTTGATGACCACCGGCACGCCGGTCAGCGGGCCGGCCTTGCCCGCGGCGATGGTCTCGTCGGCCCGGCGCGCCTGCTCCAGGGCCAGGTCGCCGGTGACTGTCACCAGGGCGCGCACCTTGCCGTCCACCTCCCCGATGCGCTCCAGGCACGATTCGGTAAGCTCCACCGAGGATATTTTCTTCTCCCTCAGGAGCCGGCCGGCTTCATGTATCGTAACCTGCATTATTCCTGCCTTACCGCCACTGCCGGATTACCTCGGCCATCTCATCGGCGTCCCGGACGCTCAACATCACCGCGTAGTTCTTCCGGGTGGGGATATAGACCACGCTGGAGCGGTCCGTCACGAAGAGCAGGGCCTTCTCCTTGTTCTGGAGCTTGAACCACCCGGCGGAGTAGCCGGGGAGTCCGGCGCCGTTGGTCCGCCACTTCGGTTTGTACCCGGCGTCCGTGTTCAAATTAAGGACTTTTACGCCGCTGGCATCGATGTCTTCACTGGGGATAAAGCGACCGTACAGCCCGGGACCGATGTTCAACCCGGCGTCACTGACGGTGAAGTTGATGTGCCGCGAGGAGTAGCCGATGAAGATAAACAGGGCGATGACGGCAACCAGGAACAGGCTTAAAACCCAGGTGAAGATATATGGACCCGAGGAAGCTGGAATAATACCGAAGACTCTCTCCATTTTCACGGAACCCTCCCGCGTTTAATCACTCCAGGACCGCCCTCACCCGGAAGCAGTCGCCGTCCCGCCGCGGCGCGTTGGCCAGGATATCGCCGGGGGGCAGGGAAGCCTCCACCACGTCGTCCCTCATGACGCTCTCCAGCGACACTGACTGGGCGGTGGGGGGGACGTCGGTGGTATCCACCTGCTGTAAAACCTGGAAGTGCTCCAGGAGGTTGGAAAGCTGCTCGCTTAGGCGGGTTATCTCGGCCTCGCTCAGGCCGACCCGTGCCAGGCGGGCGATGTGCAGTACTTCTTCACGGCTTACCTTCAACAGTGGACCCCCCGGGAGTTTTTTAAAGGTGTTTTACCCGCCAATTATAGCATTCGTCTCCGGCCGCAGGCAAACGCACCGGAGCAATGTCGCAATACTACCCCGAAAGGCGATATAATAGAAGTGTAACATCCCGAATACCGGAACTAAAGGAGGACTGAGAATGGGGGAGCGGGTGATGATATTCATCGACGGGAGCAACCTCTACCACTCGCTGAAGAACCATTTCGGAAGGATGGACCTCGATATCGGCAAGTTCTGCCAGAAGCTGCTGCGGCGGCGCCAGCTCGTCAGAATATATTACTACAATGCCAAGGTGGGGCAAAAGCAGGAGCCGGAGCTTTACAAGCAGCAGCAGGCCTTCTTCGCCAGCATCAACGCCATCCCTTATACCGAGCTGCGACTGGGACGCCTGGTCTACACCAACTGGCCCAGCGTGCCCCCCTACGAAAAGGGCACCGATGTCCAGCTGGCCACCGATATGATAACTCACAGCTATAAAGGCAATTACGAGGTCGCTATTCTGGTGGCGGGTGATAACGACTTCGCCGGGGCTGTCCAGGCCGTCAAGGACAACGGCAAGCACGTCGAGGTCGCCCTTTTCGGCAAGGAGGGTACTTCCCACCAGTTGAGGGAAGTGGCCGACCGGGTAATCCCGATTAATGCGCGGGTTCTCAAAGACTGCTGGAAACAGGCATAGTCCGCAGAAAGCTCCGATGAGGGTTATAGCCAGGAAGACGTGGGGGACCAGGGACAGGCCCGGGGCGCGGTCCACCCGCGAGGAAGGCGCCATCGTCAAGGACTGGGGTGGCCGACTGCCGGTAGCCCTCATCTACCCCAACTCTTACCACCTGGGCATGTCCAACCTGGGGATTCACGTTATCTACGGCCTGCTCAACAGCTATCCCAGGGTTGTTTGCGAGCGTGTTTTTTTTGAGAAAGACCGCCGTAATCCCCCCGCCGCCGTAGAGTCGGGACGCCCGCTGGCCGATTTCGCCGTGCTGGCCTTCTCCATCTCCTACGAGCTGGACTACTTCAACGTCGTAGCCATGCTCAAGGCCAGCGGCATCCCCCTTTTCGCGGCCGACCGCGATGAAAGGCACCCCCTCGTTATTGCCGGGGGACCCGGCGTCACCGCCAACCCCGCACCGCTATCGCCGTTCTTCGACGCGATTTGCATCGGGGAGGCCGAGCCGATAGTCCCGGCCCTGCTCCCGGTGCTGGAGGAAGGCATCGGCGAGGCGCGTGATGGCCTGCTGAAGGCGCTGGCGGCGCTGCCCGGCATTTACGTGCCCTCATACCCACCGGAAAACCCCATAGCCCGCCAGTTTACGCGGGACCTCGATGCGTCCACCGCCACGTCGGTGGTGCTCACGCCGGACACCGAGCTCGGCGATTTGTTCCTCGTGGAGGCGGAGCGGGGCTGCCAGCGTGGGTGTCGTTTCTGCCTGGTGAACACCGCCTTCTCCCCGATGCGCTTCCGCTCGGTGGACAGGCTCATCGAGCAGGCCAGGGAAGGGCTCCGCCACCGCCGGCGCATCGGGCTGGTGGGCCCGGCCGTGGTCGACCACCCCAAAATCGGGGAGCTGCTGGCCGGCCTGAACGACATCGGCGCCGAGATATCCATCAGCTCGCTGCGGATAAGCTCCCTCTCTCAAGATATACTGAGCGAGCTCGCCCGGGGAAAGGCACAGACCATCGCCATCGCCCCGGAGGCCGGCTCGGAACGACTCCGCCGGGTGATTAACAAGGGCATCTCCGAGGACGACATCCTCAAGACGGCGGACAGCATCGGGGGGAACCGCTTCCGGCAGCTCAAGCTCTACTTTATCATCGGGCTGCCCACGGAGACCGACAATGACGCCGGGGAAATCGTCCGGCTGGCGCTGGCCATCAAGGAAAGGCTCGACCGGCAGGGCGGCAGCACCCGCCTGACGCTCAACGCCGCCCCCTTCGTGCCCAAGGCCGGTACGCCCTTCCAGTGGCTGCCCATGGCCCCCCAAGAGACGCTCAACGACCGCCTGACGGTGCTGCGGAGCAGCCTGCCGCTGAAAGGCATCAAGCTCAACGAGGAGAGCCCGGCCTGGAGCCAGGTCCAGGGGGTGCTGGCGCGGGGGGACGCCAGGCTGGCCCCGGCCCTGGCGGACATTGAGGAAGTATCACTGGCCGGCTGGCGACGGGCGGTAGAGAAGCACCAGCTGGATATTGACTATTATGTCAACCGGAAATGGGAGACCGGAGATAAGTTACCCTGGCGGATGATAGATTCCGGCATGAAATACGAGAGGCTGTGCGGGGAGCTGGAGAAGGCGCTAAAATAGTAAAAATGCGCCGGTAACTATTGACAATATTGGCTATCTTGGCTATAATGGTTATATATATAACCGCTGAGAGGTCAAAATGGTTAACCTAGCCAAGCGCTCCAGATATTTCCTGGATATAGACCCGGAGCTTCGCAATCGCGTTAAGGCCGTGGCAGCCCTGCAGGGCAAGACCATCAAGGAATGGCTGACAGAAGCCATTATTGAAAAGCTTGAGGATGACATCGATGCCCGCGAGGGCCTGGCCGCTCTCGGGGAGCAGGAAGGCACCGTCTCTTTAAGGGACTACCTGGCATCACGCAAGGGCAACCGGCATGTATGAAATCGAACTGCGCCGCAACGCTCACAAAGCCCTCGACAAGATTCAGGAAGCAGAACGCACCAAGATAGTTCCGGCTCTATTGGGCCTGGAGAAAGACCCGAGGCCGAAAGGTGTAGAAAAAATCAGGGGAACCGAGCTGTGGCGTATTCGGGCGGGTAATTACCGGATTGTGTACCACATTGATGATGAAGCTAATAAAGTGATTGTCGTTCGGGTCGGGCACCGGCGCGATGTTTACCGGGGACTTTAGACAAAGAGCTACTTGCTCAGCAGCTCCGTCACTATCTCGTTGATGACTTTGCCGTCCGCTTTACCCTTCATCCTGGGCATCAGCTGCTGCATGACCTTGCCCTTGTCGCCGGGGCCCTGCGCCCCCACCGCCGCCACCACCTGACGGACCTCGTTGATAATCTCGTCACGGGTTAGCTGCTGTGGCAGGTACGACAGGAGGATAACAAGCTCGGCCTCTTCCCTGGCCACCAGGTCCGGCCGGTTCCCCTTTTTGAAAGCGTCGATGCTCTCGTGGTGCTGCTTGATGTCCTTAGCGATAACGCCGAGGATATCGCCCTCCTCGAGGGCGGACTGCTTGGCGATTTCCGCGTTATTAATCGACGACATCAGCATGCGGATGACGGAACGCCTGACCGTATCACCGGCCTTCATCGCCTGCTTGAGGTCGTCACCCAGTTTCTTCTTGAGGCCTGTCTGCTCCATGGAGGACTTGCTAATCCGTTTCTCTATCTGTTACCGACGGGCCACCTTGGAGCCCCTGACGGCGCCGCGTTTCTTGGCCGCCTTCTTCCGTTTGCGCTCGATGCTGGGCTTCTCATAGTGCTCGCGGCGGCGCAATTCGGCCAGAATGCCGTCCTGCTGTACTTTCCGGTTGAAGCGCTTTAACAGACTGTCAAAGTTTTCTTCGTCGCCAGCTTTTACTTCAGCCAACTATCATCACTCCCCTTCCGAAAACCGCACCCCCTGCCATTTCCCCCTCCAATATTATAGGGGGTGCCAGACAGGCCGGCTCTTGCCCCCGAATAAAAACGCGACCGTGGTGTTTCATCCTAAAATGAAAAACACCATCTAACATTTTAGACGGCGGCAAGCGCCCTGTCAAGACAGTCGGTACCTAATATTCAGGGATTTTAGCCTGAGCCTGCCCGCCTCATTATCTCGACGGCGGCCACCAGGCCGGAGGCCGATGCCTGCACCAGGCCGCGGCTCACGCCCGTGCCGTCACCGACGGCGAACATGTTGCGCACCTCGGTTTCCAGGCAGGCGCTGAGCTTGGGCCGGCAGGAGTAAAACTTGACCTCGATGCCGTAGAGCAACGTATCCGGGGAGGCCACGCCGGGGGTCAGCCGGTCCATGGCCTGGAGCATCTCCACCAGTCCGGTAAGATGGCGGTAAGGCAGGGCGAAGCTTAAATCGCCGGGGGTGGCGCTCTTCAGGGTGGGCCTGACCTTGCCCCGCCGGATACGCTCCGGGGTGGAGCGGTGCCCCAGGAGAAGGTCACCCAGGCGCTGCACCAGCACGCCCCCGCCGAGGAGATTGGCCAGCCGGGCCAGGTACTTGCCGTAGGCGATCGGCTCATGGAAGGGCTTGGTGAAATCCGTGCTGACCAGCAGGGCGAAGTTGGTGTTGCCGCTTTTCCGGCCGGCGTAGCTGTGACCGTTGACCGTCACGACGGGGTCGGTGCCGCCGGTGGATTCCGTGATTACCTGGCCGGCCGGGCACATGCAGAACGTCCGGATGCGGTCACCGAAGCTCCTGGACAGGTACTCCAGCTTGACCTCGTATAAAACGTCAGTGAGGTCATTCATCACCGCCGCCGGCACCTCCACCCTGACGCCGACGTCGATAGGATTGTTGTGCATGGTCAGCTTGAGGCGGCCGGCCTCCCGCGAAAGCCAGTCGGCCCCCTCCCGTCCCGGCGCCAGTATCAGGTACTTGCCGAGGAACTTTTCGCCGTTATTCGTGACCACACCCCTGACCTCCCCGTCGGCCACCAGCACCTCGCAGGCCATGGCATCGAGGCGTAATACCAGCCGGGGGAAGAGGTATTCCCGCATCGCCTTCATCACGGAGTAGCAGTTTTCCGTCCCCATGTGGCGTACCGGCGTGGGTATCAGGTGCAGTCCCGCCGCCGTGGCCCGTTGTGCGATTTCGTTGACGGCACCATCCCCGCCGAAGAGTCGCGGCGAGGCACCGAACTTGAGATAGAGCTCATCAACGTACTTAATCAGGCCCCGGGCGCGCTCATCCCCGAGGTAATCGCTGAGGTGGCCGCCCACCTGTGCCGAGAGCACCAGCTTGCCGTCGCTGAAGGCGCCCGCGCCGCCGAGTCCGCAAACGAGATCGCAGGGCTCGCACTTGACACAGGTGCCGCCCGTGTCACGCACCGGGCAGTTGCGCTCGGTGATGTCCTTGCCCTTTTCGATAAGGAGGACCTTCAGGCCGGCCGACTGCGTAAGCTCCAGTGCCGCGAAGATTCCGGCCGGGCCGCCGCCAACGATGATAACGTCATAGGTTTCCGCCATGATTACCGGTTTTGCCTCCCATCCGGAAAAAGCCGGGGCAGACTATCTTATTGGCGCCCCAAAGCGCCTCAAGTACGAGGTTATGCCCCCATGACCGTCCACATTATATAGACGGTCTTTACGCCAGTCAAGGGGACATCGTCCGCCCCAAAAAGCAAATATATGGACAGGAGCCTTTAATTTGTGCCCTAAAGGGTTGACATTTGCCAATTGGCAAATTATAATTACAGCATGGACTATGTAAACAGTGATTTAGGCCGAATCCTCAAGCAGCAGCGAATAACGGTGCCGCTGACCCTCCAGGAACTCGCGGCGGAGTCGGGCGTGTCCTCGTCCCACCTGGGGCGCATCGAGAGGGGAGAGCGTTTCCCTTCAGCACGGATTTTGCGCAAAATCGCCAAACCGCTGGGTTTTAACGAGGACGAGCTGTTCACCCTGGCCGGCTTCCTGTCCCCCCAGACACCGGGGGTCGCCGAAGAGGCCGGCACCCGCTACGCCAGCCGCCAGCTCGACCCGTATGTCGCCAGGATGCTGTCGGAGGAGCCGCCCGACGTACAGCGCGCCGTTATCGGCATCCTGAGCCTTTTGAAAAGCATCGCCAAGGGCATGACGAAATAGGGTGCCCGGACCCCGGCGACGGCCGAGACCTTTCTTCAGGGAAGTAGCCCTGGTCCTGATGGGACGGTGTGAGCACTTGATACGCCGTCCAAAAAGTGCTACATTTTAGTAAATCCATTATCCCGGAACCGGGGCACAGGAAGAACTACCCTATGGAAACAAAGGAAGAGGAGTGGCTGAGGTTTATTGATACCCTCAACCATGAGCTTAAAACACCCCTGACATCGATTATCGCCGCGGCGGGCCTGCTGGCCGAGGAACTGGAGACCAGCGGCGACGTTTCTTACCAGAAGCTCATCCAGACCATTATCCATAACGCCAATACGCTGGAGACCAGGCTGGCCGAGCTCCTGGACATCGTCAAGACGGGTAGCGGCAAGCTGCAGCTCCAGCCGGAGCCGGTGGACATGAAGTCATTGATTCAGGGGTCCGGCGTGCAGGTAAGCCCGCTGCTCCGGGCCAAGAACCAGAAGCTGAGCATTGACATACCCCCTTCCCTCCCCATCATCCACGGGGACGGGCAAAGGCTGGAGCAGGTGGTGCTCAACCTGCTGACCAATGCCGCCAAGTTCACCCCGGAGGGGGGCAACATCTCTCTCAAGGTCCACCGGGAGGAAGACGGCCTGGTGGTGGCGGTCAAGGACGACGGCATCGGCATACCCAGGGAAGAGCAATCCAGGCTCTTCAAACCTTACAGCCGCCTCAGCGCCGACCGCCAGCGGCACCCCGGACTGGGACTGGGACTGGCCCTGGCCAAGCAGATAGTGGAGCTGCACGGCGGTAAAATCTGGGTGGACAGCGAACCGGGCAAGGGCAGCACCTTCTCTTTCTTTCTACCGCGGAATAGCCTAAAATAGGTCGGGAGCGCCAAGGAGCATCATGAGGGTTCTGGTTATCGAGGACGACCCCGGGATAATCGAAGTCGTGTCACTCTGCTTCCAGCTGCGCTGGAGCGGCACCGCGGTCGTCTCGGCCAGCAGCGGCAGCCAGGGAGTGGAGCTCGTGGAAAG
Source organism: Chloroflexota bacterium (assembly GCA_043818415.1). Classification (GTDB taxonomy): domain Bacteria; phylum Chloroflexota; class Dehalococcoidia; order Dehalococcoidales; family RBG-16-60-22; genus RBG-16-60-22. The sequence goes on from JBDRFW010000077.1 coordinate 9,141, forward strand.
CGAGAGCCCGGACGTGGTCATACTCGATATCGGCCTGCCGGACATGGACGGCTACCAGGTGCTGCGGGAGATACGCCGCTTTTCCGATGTCCCGGTGCTCATGCTGACGGTCCGCGGCGAGGATACCGACGTGGCCAAGGGCCTGGAGCTGGGCGCCGATGACTATATCACCAAGCCGTTCAGCCACATCGAGCTGATAGCCCGGGTACAGGCGGTGCTGCGCCGCGCCCAGGGAGTGTCCGTCACCGATGAAGAGCGTCCGTTCACCAGCGGCAAGCTATCGGTCGATTTCAGCCGCAACGAGGTATCCCTGGACGGCCAGCCCATCAAGCTCACCTCCACGGAGAGGAAGCTCCTTTACTATCTGATAAGGAACGAAGGACGCATCCTCGCCCACGAAAGCCTGTTGACCAAGGTCTGGGGAGACAACTACGCTGACGCGCGCGACCTGCTCCGCGTGCATATTCAGCACCTGCGGCAGAAACTGGAAGATAATGCCGAATCGCCTAACATCATCGTTACCGAGCACGGCATCGGCTACAAGTTCATCCGCCCCGCCGGCAAGTAATCAGTCCGCCTTCTTTCATCAAAGCCCCCAATCAACCCACCTTTATTTCCGCATGCCCTGAAATCGGGCATCAAACCCGCCGTCAAACTTTATCAAAAGTTTACGACATCTTTATACTTTCTTTAGATTTCTTAGACACAACTTTATGAATCTGTGTTAAATTGGAAATAGGAAAAAAGTACTATGACCCAACGGGAAAGGTCGAAAATGGAAAAGGTTAAGGTTTTTCTATCGGACCCGCAGGTCCTCTTCAGGGAAGGGATACACTTCATCCTTTCCGGGGAGGAGGACTTTGAAGTTACCGGTGAGACAACCAGCAACCAGGAGGCTTTTTCCCTCATCGAGGCCAACCCGCCGCACATCGCCATTTTAAGCATGCAGGACGCCAAGTTAAGCGGACCGGAAATAAGCCGCCGCATCAAGCGGAACCTGCCTTCGGTATCGGTTATCCTGACGATGGATAAGAAAGAGGAAGAAAAGCTCTTTGCCGCCATCAAGGGCGGCGCCGGCGCCTGCCTGACCAAGGACGCCGACCCCGAATACCTGCTGGACGTCATCCG
>JBDRFW010000078.1:0-4181 GCA_043818415.1 Chloroflexota bacterium
CGCGGCCCCAGCCTCGACTGGCTCAACACTAACCTCGGCTACGTCCGGACGTCCCACGCCAAAGGCAAGATAAGGCAGTGGTTCAACAAGCAGGAGCGCACCGAGAACATCGAGCGCGGCCGGCAGATTCTGGACAAGGAGCTGAGGCGACTGGGCATCAAGGTGGAGCGGCAGGCCTTGGCCGACCTTTTTAACTACGCTAACCTGGAGGACTTCCTGGCGGCGGTGGGCAACGGCAGCGTTACCGCCCACCAGATTGTCCTGCGGCTGGCGGCCCAGGAGGATAAGCCCGGGCAGGTGGCGGAGGTGGCCACGTCCGGCGCCACGCCCTCGGCGGTGCGGGTGCCGGGGGTCGGCGACCTCATGACGCACCTGGCCGAGTGCTGCCACCCCGTCCCCGGCGACAAGATTATCGGCTACATCACCCGCAGCCGGGGTGTCACCATCCACCGGCAGGACTGCCATAACGTCGTCAATGAGGACGAGCAGGAGCGGCTCGTCCCGGTGGAGTGGGGCACCAGCGAGCTTTTCTACCCGGTCAATATCCAGGTCAAGGCCTGGGACCGGGTCGGCCTGATGCGGGACGTTACCACCGTGGTGGCCGAGGAGAAGGTGAACATCGCCTCGGTGAACCTCGCCGACGGCGACGGCCATACCATTACCGTGTATTTGACCGTGGAGACCCGGGGGCTGGCCCACCTGAGCCAGCTCCTCAAGAAGATAGACGCCGTCAAGGGCGTTATCGGCGTCAGCCGTGTCGGGGATGATGCGGCTAAAAAGGGTGCCGCCGATGCCTCGATAACCGTGACCGCCAGGGATGACGGCGGCCCAAAGAAAAACTGAGTGGAGGTAAGACTTGGCCAGTAGTAGATCAGCAGAGAAGAAGGTGCGGGTGGCGGCGCGCAAGCAGAAGAGCAATAAGTCCATCCGCAGCCAGGTGAAGACCAGTATCACCCGGGCGGAGAAGCTCATCTTTACCGGTGAGCTGGAGGCGGCCGGGGAAGCCGTGACGGCGGCGGTAAGCTCGCTGGACAACGCGGCGGAAAAGCAGATAATCCACGCCAATAACGCCGCCCGGCGCAAATCGAGGCTGGTGAAAAAACTGAATCAGGCTACGGCCCTCGCCAAGGCCGAGCCGGAGCCGGAAAAGGCTGCTTAGACCGTTGAACGGTGAGGAAGGAGTGCGAGGCTTAGTCGGAGGAGGGAATCGGGCGGGCTTCCTGGACCTCCATCGGCTTGCCGTCGCAAGTCAGTTCGCCGTCACCGGCCTTGGTGCAAAGGGCCTCCGTGCCGCAGACGCTACAGCGATATCTTTTACCTAGTTGGCTTGTCACTATTAAACCTCCGCTGACTGGGATGAATTATTGTTTCAGCTCCATGGGCTGGCCGCAGCAGGTGATGGTGCCGGAACCGCCCTTGGTGATAATCATCTCGGCGCCGCACTTGGTGCAGCGATATCTCTTGCCGACCTGATTTGCCATGTTTGCACCGCCTTCTCGTGAGAATGTAACCGTAATATTATAAGCCCAACTCGCCGCTATTGTCAAAGCTGAAAATGCCGGCCGCCCGCGCCGCGGACATTGACAAACCGGGATTAAAGAGTATAATCAAAAACGCCGAAGGAAGTGAGCCATGGACAGATATCACCTGACCGAAGAGGGCCGGGCGCGGTTCCGCCGCCGGAAGATAGTCCTGGCAACGGAGCCGCCCAACAACGATGATAAGATGATGGATTATCTCTTCGGGCACAGCTCCGGCACGGTGGAAGAGCTCATCGCGGCCACCGGCCTGACCTACGGTTACGTCTCGGACAAGCTGCTGGTGTTCATGAACCACGGGCTCATCCAGAGGTCGTCCTGACTTTACGGGCCGGCCGGCTTTTCCCAGATGATATCCCCCAGGTCGAACACCGGGCCGTCCCGGCAGACCTGTTTCAGGCCGTGCTTTGTCCGGATGGTGCAGCCGTAGCAGACGCCCGCCCCGCACCCCATCACTATCTCCAGGGAAACCTGCACCGGCCTGTTTTTTAACTCCGGCATACGCGACATCGTCCGGTACATCGCCGCCGGCCCACAGGCGAAGACCTGGTCTACCCCGTCGAGGTAGGCGGGTATCAGGTCGGTGGCCGGCCCCCGGAAGCCCTCCGAACCGTCGTCAGTGGCATTGACCACGTCAAGGCTGGCCGGTAGTCCCCCCTCATTGTAAAAGTCCTGGGACGTCGCCACCGGCAGCAGGTAACTGCCCGTGCGGGCCCCCGTGATGAGGGTCACCTTTTTCCCCTCCCGGATGGCGCTGTCCGCCAGGAAGCGCAGCGGGGCGATGCCGATGCCCCCGGCGGCCAGTAAAATGCTTTGTGCGGTATCCGGCAGCGTAAAACCGTTGCCCAGCGGCCCGAAGATATCCAGCGTTTCGCCCGTTTTCCGCTGCGCCAGCCAGCGCGTGCCTTTGCCCACTATTTGGAATAAGAGGGCGAGCTTGTTCCCGTCTACCCGGTGGACGCTGAAGGGGCGGGGCAGCGTGGTACCCCCACCGCAGCGCACCATGATAAACTGCCCCGGCCGGGCCGCGGCGGCTATCCGGGGGACCTCCAGGCCGACGAGGTATGTTTCCGGCATAACCTCGATGGTGGAGACGATGGGCGCGCTTGCCTGCTTCATGATGGCCCCTTGGTACGGTAGTCGGGGAGGGGCTGGACGGTATAAAGCTGGCCGCCCCGGGCCAGGGTCTCCGTGGCCGCCCTCAGGGTATCCAGCGAGGTAAAGCAGGGGATGCGCTTCTCGGCGGCGGCGCGGCGGATATAGAAGCCGTCGCGGAAGGGCACGTTGCCCCCGGTCAGGGTATTGACCACGCCGCTGATGGTGCCGTCGTTGATGAGGTCGATGATATTGGGGTGGCCCTCGTCGAGCTTCTTGCTGGTCTTCCTCACCGGCAGTCCGGCGCCCTCGACCATGGCGGCGGTGCCCTCGGTGGCGTAAATCGTGTTGCCGGCGGCCGCCAGCTTCCTGATGAGGGGCAGCGCCTCCGCCTTGTCGCGGTCGGCGATGCTGAAGAGGATGCCGCTCTCCGGCGGCAACGCCAGCCCGGCCGCGATAATCGCCTTGGCCAGCGCGGCTTCAAAGGTGTAGTCGATGCCCATGACCTCGCCGGTGGACTTCATCTCCGGACCGAGGTGGGTATCCACGCCGGTCAGCTTGGACATGGAGAAGACCGGGGCTTTGACGGCCACCAGCCGGCCCACCGGCCACAGCCCGCTCCGGTACCCCTGCTTTTTGAGGCTGGTGCCGAGCATCACCGCGGTGGCCACCTTTATCATCGGCACGCCGGTGACCTTGGAGATGAAGGGCACGGTGCGGCTGGCGCGGGGATTGACCTCCAGGATATAGACCTTGGACGGCTCGGCGGCGTTGCCCGGCATGATGACGAACTGCACGTTCATCAGGCCGTTAATCTTGAGCGCCAGGCCGATGCGGACGGTGTAATCGACGATGGTGTCTATCTCGGCCTGGGTGAGGTTGAGGCCGGGATAGACCGCCATGGAGTCGCCGCTGTGCACGCCGGCGCGCTCGATGTGCTCCATGATGCCGGGGATGAGCACCGTCTCCCCGTCGCCGATGGCGTCCACCTCCACCTCCTTCCCCTGGAGGTACTTATCGATGAGGATGGGGTGGCCGGTGTCCAGCTCCATGGCCAGGGTGGCGTAGCGCACCAGCTCCGTGGCGTTATAGACAATCTCCATGGCGCGCCCGCCGAGGACGTAGCTGGGGCGCACCAGCACCGGGTAGCCGATGAGCTCGGCCACCTTGAGGCTCTCGTCCAGGGAGGTCACGCCGGCGCCCGGCGGCTGGGGGATGGCCAGCTCGTCGAGGAAGAGCTCGAAGCGGCGCCGGTCCTCGGCGAGGTCGATGGCCTCGGCGCTGGAGCCGAGCAGGGGCAGGCCGCTGCGGGCCAGGGGGTCGGCCAGATTGACCGCCGTCTGCCCGCCGAACTGGACGATGGAGGGAGGGGCGCCGTTATTGTTGCTCTCGTTCTCCAGGATGTCCCGCACGCTCTCCTCGTCCAGCGCCTCGAAGTAGAGGCGGTCGCTGGTATCGAAGTCCGTGGAGACGGTCTCCGGGTTGGAGTTAATCATGATGCTTTTATAGCCGGCTTCCCGGAGCGCCCAGGACGAGTGCACCGAGCAG
>JBDRFW010000079.1:0-2034 GCA_043818415.1 Chloroflexota bacterium
TTTTCGCATCGGCGGTGGCCTTTTGTCTGGCCTCGTCGTAGTACCGGGACGGGTCTTCCACGGAGAAGTTGAGGTCGTTAATCCTGATGAGGTCGCCCCCGGCCCTGACGACGGCGTCGATGATGCCACTGACGTTCCCGATGTCTCTTATCTTGGCCGTGACCTGGTTGGTGACCTGGTAGCCGGTAACGACCTCCTGCTGGGTCATGTCGTCCCAGCGCGTGCGCTGGCGGATGCGGAAGTACTGGGTCTGGATGTCTTGCTTCTTGAGACTGCTTTCGGTCAGGGACGTCATCACGCTGTCCATGGCCCCGGAGGCTTTGGCCTGGGCCGCGGCGACGGTCGTCTCCTGGGCTTCCACCCCCACTAAAAGTACGGCGATGTCCGGCGTGACGCTTACCTCCCCCGTGCCGGTCACCCAGATGCCGGTGTTCTGGCCGGAGACGGCCCCGGCGGTGGTCCGGGGGGGCGGTGAGGTGATGCCCTCGCAGCCGGTTACGAAGATGATAACAACGGTCAGCAATAAGCCGAGAATCGGCCAGAGCCAGCGTTTCATAGACACCTCCTTTTCCCCAAGTTGCAGTATAGCTAAACAAGGGGGGTTAAATCAAGAAAGGGGTCAGGGGAGAGGTAAAGCTAATCAACCAGATATATACGAGATATATTCTATCGGTTCTGAAAATACCTTCGCTGAAAATAGAGGGCCACGTTGACCAGGCCGATAAGGGCCGGAACCTCCACCAGCGGCCCGATGACGGCGGCGAAGGCCTGCCCGGAGCCGATGCCGAAAACAGCCACCGCCACGGCGATGGCCAGCTCGAAGTTGTTGCTGGCGGCGGTAAAGGCGATGGTCGTCGTCCGGGAGTAGTCGGCCCCTATCCTCTTGCCCATGTAGAAGGACACCAGGAACATCAGCACGAAGTAGATGAGCAGCGGGATGGCGATGCGGACGACATCCAGCGGTATCTGCACGATGAGCTCTCCCTTGAGGGAGAACATGACGACGATGGTAAAGAGCAGGGCGGCCAGCGTCACCGGGCTTATCTTCGGGATGAAGCTGCCTTCGTACCAATCGCGCCCCCTGACCTTAATCAAAGTGAAGCGGGTAAGCATGCCCCCGAAGAAGGGGATGCCCAGGTAGATGAAGACGCTCCTGGCGATTTCTCCGATGGTGACCGCGACCGCCGCGCCCTCGAGGCCGAACCAGGTGGGCAGGATGGTGATAAAGACGTAGGCGTAGACGGAGTAGAAGACTATCTGGAAGACGGAGTTGAAGGCCACCAGCCCGGCGGCGTACTCGCGGTCGCCCCTGGCCAGCTCGTTCCAGACGATGACCATGGCGATGCAGCGGGCCAGCCCGATCATTATCAGCCCCGTCATGTAGTCGGGATTCGGCCAGATAAACCCGAGGAAGAAAATCGCCAGCAGGAACATGAGGATGGGCCCGATGACCCAGTTCTGCACCAGGGAGAGCCCCAGCACCCGCCAGTTGCGGAAGACGGGGCCCATCTCCTCGTAGCGGACCTTGGCCAGCGGCGGGTACATCATCAGGATAAGACCGGCGGCGATAGGTATGGAGGTGGTGCCTACCTGGAAGTAGCCGATGAGGTCGGCGGTGTGGGGCACGAAGTACCCCAGCCCCACCCCGAACCCCATGGCCAGGAATATCCAGAGGGTCAGAAAGCGGTCCAGCAGGGAGAGTCGGCTGGTCACGGAGGCCGGCTGGTTCATCTCCTAAATATTAGCGTTTTATACGGCGGGTTTCAATTATCTGATGACCTGTCCCCGCCCCCCTCGTTTGGTATCTATTCCCACCCGAGCCGCCCTCGTACCATCGGCGGCTTAGCCCGTGGGGCTGTTCCCCACCACCCCCCGATAAGGGGGAGAGAAAGCAAACATCATCCTCAACAGGGGAGTGCGCCGCGATAAAGGCGGAATAACATAAAACGGTATTATTTGCATTTGGTGTTTCATCGCAATATACTACCTACAAACGAGGATAGGGAGGGTATAATGTTCAAGATTAGTATTGGC
>JBDRFW010000080.1:0-6670 GCA_043818415.1 Chloroflexota bacterium
GGAAATGCGACCGCTGCGGGGGCGAGCTTTACCAGCGCGCCGACGACAATGTGACGACGGTCAAAAAACGACTGGAGGTCTATTTTGCCGAGACATCCCCTCTCATCGACTATTATAAGCGGGCGGGCAAGCTGCTGGAGATTCAGGGCGAGGGCAGCGCAGCCGATGTTAACGGGCGGATAGTCGCCGCCCTGCGCTAGGGAGGGGAAAGCCACCGTATGGGCATCATTTTAAAGAGTGAAAAAGAGATCGCCATCATGCGGCAGGCTGGAATAATTGTGGCGGAAGTGCTTAGAATAGTAAGCCAGCAGGTAAAACCGGGTATGAAAACAAAGGAGCTTGATATCATCGCCGAGAGGGAACTGAAGAAGCGGGGGGCCAGGTCCTCGTTCAAGGGCTACCGCGGCTTTCCGGCCAATCTCTGCGTGTCCGTCAACGACGAGATAGTGCACGGGATTCCGGGAGACCGGGTGCTGAAGAACGGGGACGTCGTCTCGCTGGACTTCGGCGTTATTTACGAAGGCTTCCAAGGCGATGCCGCGGTGACCGTACCGGTCGGCGATGCCAGCCCGGAGGCCCGGCGTCTCATCGCCACCACGCGGGAGGCGCTGGAAAGCGGCATCGCCGCGGCGCGCGCCGGGGCGACGCTGGGCGATGTTTCCGCGGCCATCCAGGACTACGCCGAGGCGAGGGGCTACTCGGTGGTGCGGGAATACACCGGCCACGGCATCGGCCGGGAGATGCACGAGGAGCCGCAGATACCCAACTGCACCGAACCGCCCTACGGGTTGAAGCCCGGCATGGGCCCGGTGCTGAAAAAGGGGATGACGCTGGCCTTCGAGCCTATGCTGAACACCGGCGACTGGCATACACGGGTGGCCGCCGACCGCTGGACGGTGCTCACCGCCGACGGCGGTCTTTCGGCGCACTTTGAGCATACCATCGCCATTGACGATACTGAACCGGAGGTGTTGACCAAGGGAGTTTATGCCTAAGAAAGAGGCTATCGAAGTGGAAGGGACGGTAGTGGAGGCGCTACCTAATGCCATGTTCCGCGTCGAGCTACCCAACAAGCACGAGGTGCTGGCCCATATCTCGGGCAAGATAAGAATGCACTATATCAGGGTCCTGCCCGGGGATAAGGTCCTCATCGAGCTATCACCCTATGACCTGAAGCGGGGCAGAATCACCTACCGGCTCAAGTAAGGTAAAGGTAAAAGATTATGAAAGTCAGGGCTTCCGTCAAAGTAATGTGTGATAAGTGCAAGGTGGTAAAACGCCGGGGCGTGCTCAGGATTATCTGCAGCAACCCGAAGCATAAGCAGAGGCAGGGATAGCCGAGGAGGAAGATTATGCCACGTGTCGCGGGAATAGATATACCGGTTAATAAGCAGTCCTGGGTATCGCTGCAGTACATTTACGGCATCGGCCGGGCGCAGAGCTACAAGATTCTGTCCCAGGCGGAAATCGCCCCGGAGATACGGGTCAAGGACCTCACCGAGGAAGAGGTCAACAAGCTGCGTGAAATCATTGATAAGCAGTACCGGGTGGAAGGCGAGCTCCGGAAAGAGACAAACTTCAACATCAAGCGCCTGATAGAAATCGGCAGCTACCGCGGACTGAGGCATCGCCACGGCCTGCCGGTGAGAGGCCAGCGGTCGCGCACCAACGCCCGCACCAAGCGCGGACCGCGCAAGACGGTCGCCGGCCGCGGCCAGAAGCGCGGCATGGCCAAGAAATAGTCGGGTGAACTGACACAAGGAGGACAGGGTGGCACAGAAAAAAAAGGCAAAAGCGAGGCGAAGGGAGCGCAAGGCCGTCCCCACCGGACGGGCTTACGTCCAGTCCACCTTTAACAATACCATCGTGACGCTGACCGACCCCCAGGGGAACGCCCTGGCCTGGGGCAGCTCCGGGACGGCCGGGTTCAAGGGTTCCCGAAAGGGCACGCCCTACGCGGCCCAGATGGCCGCCCGTGACGCCGCCCGAAAGGCCATGGTCCACGGCCTGCGCCAGGTGGAGGTCTATGTCAAGGGGCCGGGGAGCGGCCGCGAGGCGGCTATCCGCTCGCTGCAGGGCTCCGGCCTTTACATCACCGGCATCAGGGACGTCACGCCCATCCCGCACGCCGGGTGCCGGCCTCCCAAGAGGAGACGAGTCTAAGAGGGGAAGAATATGGCAAGATATACAGGAGCAGTCTGTCGATTATGCCGACGCAGTGGCGAGAAGCTCTTATTGAAGGGCGGCCGCTGCTTTACACCCAAGTGCGCCGTGGACAAGCGGCCCAAACCGCCGGGGCAGCAGACCTCGCGGCGGCGCCGCCGCTTTTCCGACCGCGCCCTGCAGCTCCGCGAGAAGCAGAAGGCACGCTACACCTACGGTATCCTGGAGAGGCAGTTCCACAAGACCTTCATCAGCGCCGAGAGGCAGGCGGGCATCACCGGCGAGAACCTGCTGGTGCTGATGGAGAGACGCCTGGATAACGTCGTTTACCGCCTCGGCTTCGCCGATTCCCGGCAGCAGGCGCGCCAGCTGGTGCGGCACGGGCATATCATGCTGAACGGGCGCAAGACCGACGTCCCTTCCTGCCTGGTCAAGGAGGGAGATACTATCAGCTGGCGGGAGGGCAGCCAGAAGTCCGCGTACTTCAAGCAGCTGGTCCAGGACATCGAGGCCAAGACCGTCCTGAACTGGCTGAGCCTGGACCGGCAGAACCTCACCGGGCAGATACTGTCCCTGCCCACCCCGGAAGAGATTGACGCCAGGTTCGACGGAAAAGCGATTGTTGAGTATTACTCGCGGTAGCAACAAGGAGGCAACCAATTGGCTGGACTATTAGTCCCGAATATAGAATGTACCGAACAAGCGGATAACTACGGGCGGTTCGTCGCGGAACCACTGGAGAAGGGGTTTGGTATGACCCTGGGCAACTCCCTGCGCCGTGTGCTGCTCGGCTACCTTCCCGGAGCAGCCGTAACTCAGGTGAGGATTGAGGGAGTCCAGCACGAGTTCACGGTTATCCCCAACGCCAAGGAAGACGTCATGGAGTTCCTGCTCAATGTCAAGGGGCTGAGGTTGAAGCCCCTCTCCGACCGCGGCGGCACGCTGACGCTGGAGGTGGAGGGGGAACGCCGCGTCACGGCGGCGGACATCAAGCCCTCGGCCGACTTCGAGATAACCAACCCGGAGCTCTGCCTGATTACGCTCAACAATCCCGGTAGCCGGCTCTATGTGGAGTTCGACGTGGAGCTGGGGACGGGTTTCCAGACCGCCGAGGCCACCGACAACACGCCGGTGGGCACCATACCGGTCGATGCCATTTTCACGCCGATACGTAAGATCAACTATACCGTCGAGCCGACCCACATGGGGCGCGAGACCAGCCGCGAGCGGCTGTTTCTGGATATCTGGACCGACGGCACCACCTCGCCGGTGGATGCCGTGAGTCGCACTGCCGGCATCTTAATCGAGCAGTTGACCCCGTTCCTGGAGTACGTCAAGATTTCCCAGATGAAGGCCGAGGAGCGGCTCATCCGCCTCTCCATCCCCGACGAGAAGTACAATATGCCCGTCGAGCAGCTCGACCTCTCGGTGCGGACGATGAACTGCCTGCGGCGCAGTAATATCACCAGCGTGGGCGAGCTCATCGGCAAGGGGACCAGGGAGCTGCTCAAGCTGCGCAACTTCGGGCAGAAGTCCTACCAGGAGATAGAAGACCGCCTCTCCTCGATAGGCCTGTCCCTCAACCCCAAGGTCGAACCGGAAGCGGAAGATGGGGATTCCCCCCAGGCGGAAGAGGAGGCCCCCGAGCCAGCCAGCCAGAGCAAGAAGAAGGCGACTGCCGATGTGGCCGAGGCTGAAGAGCCCGCCGCCGCCGAGGCAGCTGAAGAACAATCTGAGGACGGAGAGCCGCAGTCATGAGGCATCAGATAGCCGGGAAAAAACTGGGCCGGGTCACCGGACACCGGCGGGCGCTGTACCGCAACCTGGTGACCGACCTGCTCAAGCACGGAAAAATCGTCACTACCGAGGCCAAAGCCAAGGAAGTGCGCGGCATGGCCGAAAAGATGATAACGCTGGGCAAGGAGAGCGGCCTGCACTCGTACCGCCAGGCGCTCTCCTTTATCACCGACAAGAAAGTAACGGAGAAGTTATTTTCCGAGCTGGGGCCGCGCTACAAGGAACGCCCCGGCGGCTATACCCGCATCCTCAAGCTGGAGCCCCGGCTCGGCGACGGCGCGGCGATGGTCAAGCTGGAGCTGGTCGAGTAGCGGCCGCAGGAAGCGTAAAAATGGTTACGGGACTGGCCACGGGTAACAGGGTGGTGCTGACAATCGAATATGACGGCACCGGCTACTGCGGCTCGCAGTACCAGTCCAACGGATCGACGATTCAGGGAGAGATAGAGAAGGCGTTGCAGAAGCTTACGGGAGAAAATATCAGGATTAAAGCGGCCAGCCGCACCGATGCCGGCGTCCACGCCCGCGGCCAGGTGGTCAGCTTCCAGACAGAGTCCAACCTGCCTTTGAAGGCCTTTATCGACGGGCTGAACCATTACCTGCCCCGGGATATCGCCGTGAAAGAGGCGTTGCGGGCCGACGATAATTTCGACGTGCGCCGCGGCGCCACCGGCCGCGAGTATAAATATTATATTTTGAACAGCCCGACGCGCTCGCCGATGCGGCAGGGCTTCTCTTACCGGGTGGACGGCGACCTGGACATCGAGGCGATGAACCGGGCGTGCCAGGCCCTCGTCGGGCGGCACGACTTCGCTTCCTTCGTCTCCAGTGCCGAGGTCGCCCGGAACAAGCGGACGGTGCGCACCGTCCGTAAAGCGGAAATAACACGGGACGGGGACATGGTGGTGCTGGACATCGCCGCCGATTCCTTTCTGCCCCACCAGGTGCGCAACACGGTGGGCCCCTTAATCAGCGTGGGGCAGGGCCGGATGACGGTCGAAGAGTTCCACCGTATCGTCGAAGCGGCCACGCCCGGCCTGGCCGGACCCACCGCCCCGGCCGACGGCCTCTGCCTGGTGCGGGTAAACTACCCCGGTCCCTTTAATGGAGATGCACGATGAAAACATACAGCGCCAGACCGGCTGACATCGAACGAGCCTGGCATTTGATAGATGCCGCCGACCAGACCCTGGGGAGGCTGTCCACGCGGATAGCCCGCCTGCTGATGGGGAAACATAAGCCGATGTTCACCCCCAGCCAGGACACCGGGGACTTTGTGGTGGTTATCAATGCGGAGAAGGTACGCGTCACCGGCAACAAGGGCCGACAGAAGCTTTACTACCGGCACTCGGGGTATCCCGGCGGGTTCAAGAGCGTCACGCTGGAGAAGATGATGCAGAACTACCCGACGCGGGCCATCGAGCATGCCGTCAACGGGATGCTGCCGCACACCCGCCTGGGCGCCCAGATGAAGAAGAAGCTGCGGGTCTACGCCGGCGCGGCGCACCCGCACGAATCACAGTTCCAGACCGGGAAGAAGGAAGCGAAGTAAGGGGAAACCGATATGGATAAACAGAGCTATTTTTACGGTACGGGCCGCCGCAAGACGGCGGTGGCGCGCGTCAGGATAATGCCGGGGAACGGGGCCATCATCGTCAACGGTACGCCCTACGAGGAGAGGTTCCCCTCCCTGGAGCACCAGCGGGCCATCGCCCAGCCGTTCCTGGCCACCGAGACCACCGGGAAGTACAACGCGGTCATCAAGGTGGAGGGGGCGGCGTCACCGGCCAGAGCGGGGCCATCTCCCACGGCATCTCCCGCGCCCTGGTGCGGGCGGACGAGCGTTTCAAGCCGGTGCTGCGCCAGAACGGACTGCTGACGCGGGACGCCCGGGCCAAGGAACGGAAGAAGCCCGGACTCAAGAGAGCGCGCAAGGCGCCGCAGTACACGAAGCGATAAGAAGAAGTGTAATTTCTTACCCCTTCGCCAGCTGATCCTTCAGGTAGTTGATGACCTCCACGGGGGAGGGGTCAACGTGGTAGAGAATTGCCAGGTAGTAGCTGACGAGGTCCCCGAACATTACCATACTCAACATCTGGCTCAGGAGACTCTTGCCTTCGCTTTCCACGAATTCGTGCGCGATACCGGTGCGGTCAAGAAGCTCACAGGTCACTTCATAGCGTAGCTGGACGCGCCTGTTGAGCGAGGGCGCCCGCAGCATGATTACCTTTATCCGGCTGGTAATCTCTTTCGGGAATGGATAGCCAACGGTGGCGTTGTGGTTGAGTTCCGGGAAGACCTCGTAGAAAGCCCATGCCTTGCTGTTTTCGTTAACCTGGGTTTTCCAGCGGTGCGCCACTTCGGCGAGTATGCCGGCGCCGTATATCACTGTCAGACAGCCATAGAGGCGCTGAGCCAGCTGTTTGGCCGGGTTGGATGATTGCGGTATGGTTTCGTTTATTCTTGAAGACAGCTCCTCCAGAACTTTAACCGTTTCCGCCACATCTGCCGACTTGTCCTTCAGGAAGCCGAGCTTTTGCAGGACGCCGAGGGTGGGCAGGAAGCTGAAGCCGAGAGCAGCACGGGGTTGCGCTGTATAGTCGATGACGAAGACGGGGATATTATTCTCCCCAGCCATCTCTCCCAGCTTGCCGCCGGTAGTCATCGCCAGCTTTTTGGCTCCCGTCTTCAGCGATGGCTCAAACGCCGAC
>JBDRFW010000081.1:0-9906 GCA_043818415.1 Chloroflexota bacterium
CGGTGTGCTCCGGCTTTCCGGCGCTGATGCGGATGCCGTTCTTCAGCAGCGGATTATCGAAGTAGCGCACCAGGATTCCCTTCTTTTGTAGCCTCTGATAAAGCCCGGCGGCGCTGCCCTTGAGGACTTCGCAGTAGATGAAGTTAGCCTTCGACGGGTACGGTTTCAACCACGCCAGCTGCTTAAGCTCGCGGAACATCCGGTCGCGCTCGGCGATTAGGGCCTTCACCATACCCCGCAGGTAGTCCATGTCCGCCAGGGACTCCCGCACGGCCACCTCGGCGGCTACGCTCACGTTGTGCGGTATTTTTATCGCCATCAGGCCGGCGGCGATGCGGGGCGGGAAGATGCCGTAGCCTACCCTCAGTCCGGCCAGTCCGGCCCACTTGCTGAAAGACCGCAGCACCATGAGATTAGGGTAACGGTCGGCCTCCGGTATTACCGTCTCCCCGCCAAACTCGTAGTAAGCCTCATCGACGACCACCGGCAGGCCGGTATCAAGAACTTTAAGGATGTCAGGCCGGGGGATGAAATTGCCGGTGGGGTTATTGGGTGTTGCCAGAAATATCAGTTTCGTCCGACCGGCGATAGCTTTCTTAACAGCCTTTACATCCACGGCGAAGTCGGCGTCCCTCCTGATATTGACCACGGTGCCGCCGCATATCTCCGTACTGAAGCGGTAGATATCGAATGTGGGTACGCAGTTTATCACCTCGTCGCCGGGGCCGACGAACAGGCGCACGATGAGGTCAATCAGTGTGTTGCTGCCGTGACCGGCCACGATGCGCTCGGGCGGAGTGCCAGCGTACCCCGAGAGCAGTCGGCGCAGCTCCTGCTGGCCGTCGTCGGGATAGATATGGAACGTCCGGGTATCGGCCAGCGCCCGCAGCACCCGCGGCGAGCAGCCGTAAGGGTTCTCGTTGGCATTCATCTTGATGATATCTTTCAGCGGTACGTCCACCTTGCCCGCCAGCGTATCCGGAGACGTGCTGGCGCTGTAGCCGGTGAACCCCGTCAGGTGAGGCAGGATATACTTTTCTATGCCATCCGATTCAGCCACGCGCTTTCCCCTTCAATCGTTTTTCCACCGCCCGGGCATGGGCGTCCAGCCCCTCGGCGCTGGCGATGATTGACGCCGCCCGGCCCAGCTCGCGGATATCCTCTTCGTCCGTCCTGACCACGGTCATGATTTTCACGAAATCGCCGATATTCAGCGTCGAGCCGAACCTGGCCGTCCCATCCGTCGGCAGGACATGGCTCGGCCCGGCCACGTAATCGACGAGGACCTCGACGGCGTTCTCCCCAACGAAGAGACACCCGGCGTTGCGCACCTTCCCGACCCAGGCAGCCGCGTCCGCCACGACCAGGCAGAGGTGCTCCGGAGCGTAAAGATTAGCGAGCTCAATAGCCTCGTCCACGCTTCCCACCACGGCTATCAGCCCCCGCTTTTCCAGCGCCTCGGCCGTGATTTCCTTACGCGGCAAGTCCGCCAGCTGTCGCTCAATTTCCCAATTGACACGGTCGGCTGTCCTCCGCGAGGTGGTTATCAGGACGGCCGCGGCCAGCGAGCCGTGCTCGGCCTGCGCCAGAAGGTCGGCGGCGCAGTACTCCGGATTGGCCGTCTCATCGGCGATGATGATGACCTCGCTCGGCCCGTACAGCCCGTCGATGCCTACCACCCCGAAGACCATTTTTTTGGCCAGGGAAACGTAGATGTTCCCCGGCCCGCAGACCTTGTCCACCCGGGGAACGGACTCCGTGCCGTAAGCCAGAGCCGCCACCGCCTGAGCGCCGCCGACGGCGAAAACGCGGTCGACCCCGGCCATCCCCGCCGCCGCCAGCGTCAGGGGTGAGACCCTGCCCTGCTTGCCCGGCGGCGTCACCAGGATGATTTCTTTCACCCCGGCCACCCGGGCCGGAATGGCCGTCATCAGCAGCGACGAGGGCAGCGGCGCCGAGAAACCGGGTACGTGGATGCCAACGCTGTCCAGCGGGCGTATCACCCAGCCGAGCTTACCTCCGGTTTTTTCCTTCAAGAGAATATTCTTCTGCTCAGCGTGGTAGGCGGCTATGCGTGCGGCGGCCAGCTTAAGCGCGTCCCGCAGCCCGGCGTCTATCTCTTTAGCGGCGCGGTCTATCTCTTTTTTATCGACCTCCAGCGAAGCCAGCCTGACGCCATCGAACTTCTCGGTATAGTCGTAGAGAGCGGCATCACCCCGTCGCCGTACGTCGTCGATTATCTGCCTCACGGTCTGCTCCCGCTCATCGGCCCCCGCCAGGGCGCCCTGGGCTCGCCGGGACAAAGCCGACTTCGCGGCGGTAAAACCTTCTATAATCCTCATCTAAGCCACCCCTACCCCCGCCCGGAACTTGCTGACAATCTCCGCGATGCGTTTGCCCTTAGCGGGGTCGGCGATGGCCCCGGCGTTGCCGATAAGGCAGGCCGTCGAGATAAAGAGCATGTCGATTATCTTGAGGTTGTGCCGGGCGATGGTCCTCCCCGTCTCCGTGTTCTCGATAAGCAGGTCGGCGTCCTCCGGGAGGAAAGCCTCGGTGGCCCCCCAGGTAGGAATCACCCGGTAGTGCCCGAGGTGATTGTCCCGGGCGTACTTATCGGCAATATTAACGTACTCCGAGGCCACCCGGAAAGGCTCCTGCCGCGCCGCGATGTATTCCCGCAGGCCGCTGGCATCTTCGACGGCCAGGTCCCGGTGCACCACCGCCACCACCCTCACCCTGCTGAACTCCAGGTCGAGCAGCTCCCGGACCGGGCTTGAGGGGAACTGGTAAAGGTGCTCCGTCAGCCAGTCCCGGCCCGTCACGGCCAGGTCGAAGTTACCGTTGGCCACCTGGAGGGGCATGTCCTGGGGACGGATAACCTTGACCGCCACTCCGTCGAGCTTAATCCGGGGACGCCGGTTGCCCGTTTCCGAGGGGTAATCTTCAATCTCGATGCCGGCCCGGTTTAAAATATTGACCGTGGGCAGCTGCTGGTGGCCGTCGGGCAGGGCCAGGCGGACAGTGCCATCGGTAATTTTAATACGCGTATAACTTTTTTTCACCGCGATGGGCTCGACGGCTTCGCCGGAATCGGGCTTTTTCTCGACCTCCGGCAGCGTATCGCAGATGGATGTTACGATTTTATCAAGGTCTTTGGACTCCCAGCTGCTGCGGTTGGCCACGAAAAAAGCGCTGAAGTCGAGCACCCGGCTGACCGCCGTCATGCCGTAGTCTGATAGCTCCGCCCCCGTCCGGGCCGGCAGCAGCACCATGTCCGCATTCTCCGGCGGGTAGGCCTCGGCCGCCCCCCAGACGGGAAACACGCTGAACCGGCTCAGCCGCTGCTTCAACGCGAAGGACTCCGCCAGGTTGGGGTACTCGCTGGCAATCCGCACCAGGCCCCCGTTGCGCTGACCCCCGGGCACGGCTGCCGACGCCATAAAGAGTGTGCCCTCCCCGTAGCCGAGGTCCCTGACCCTGACGAGGTCGCTGCTGGGGTACTTCACCATCAGCTCTTCAATCCAGTCGGAACCGCAAATCCCCAGGTCATAGTTCCCCATGGCTATCTGGATGGGGATGTCTTTCTCGTGAAAGACCCTGATGAGCAGCTCCGGGAACTTCTCCGATTTCGGACGGTAGAAGCCGATGCGTGAATGGTACTCGTCGAGGCCCCATTCCGCCTTCTGCAGCCTGGCCGCCGTGCGGCGCAATAAACGGCCCTTAGGCAGGGCTATCTTTATCGCCACCTTGCCCCTCCAGTGCTTTCAAGACCTCGCCGATGGTCCCGGCCTCGACCCGTCGTGATTTTAAACTATCGCTAAGAATATACGCCGTTTCGCCGCCGACCTCCAGCGTCCACCGCGGAGCGGATTTCTCCCCGTTAAGGTCGAGCTCGGCGATATAGCCAGCCTGGCGCAGGCCCTCCGCCGCCTTGAAGGCCTCTTTAACGGCGCCGCCGGACTTTACCTTAACGGCAACCCTCTCCGGGGCGGCGGGCGCGATTTCCTCCGCTTTCACCAGCTCCATGAGGCGGTCGATATACAGCGCGAAGCCGGAAGCCGGCACGTCGCCGCCCCCCATGGCGGGAATCAGGGCATCGTAGCGGCCCCCTCCCCCCACCTTATCCCCACCGATATAGAGCTGGAATATCATACCGGTATAGTACTCGAAGCCCGCCCCGGAAGCGATGTCGATTTTATATTTACAACCCAGGTCGTCGAGAAGGGCCACCGTTTTCAGAAAATCGTCGATGTGCGGGCCGATTTCCGGCACGTCCTGAACGAGCATGGCCCGCTGGTTCCGCAGAAACCCGGGCGATTTTCCCTTGAGGCCGAGGAGGGGTTTCAGGGCGTTCGCTGCCCCCGATGACTTCCCCCCGACCCCGGCCAGCGCTGCTGTGTCGCCATCGAGAATCCGGTCGAACAGGCGGTCCTGCTCCTCGTGGCTGAGCCCGAGCTTGACCAGCAGGGCCTTTATCAGCCCGGCGTGAGACAGCCGCAACTCCACACCCTTGAGTCCCAGCTTTTTAAGGACTTCCAGGGAGAGGGCTACCAGCTCGGCGTCAGCCACCGCCGACCCCGCCCCGATGAGCTCCGCGCCGCACTGCCACCTTTCCCGGGTCTTCTCCCCGGCCTCTTCAAAGATAAATATGTTGGCGGCGTAAAAGAGCCGGGCCAGTCCCCGGCCCGGCAGGCTCTCGGTATAAAGGCGGGCCACCGGTATCGTGCCGTCGGGACGCAGCACCACCCTCTCCCCGCTCCACCCGTCCCAGTCGAGGAAAGAGTACACCTTGCCCAGCCGGCCGGGCGTCAGCGTCCCCGCCGAGGTAAAGAGGTACAGGTACTCGATGGTCGGCGTCCTGACCTCCCGGTACCCCCACCCGGTACAGCAGTCACGGCAAATCCCCTCCACCAGTCGGAACACATCCATTTCCGCCGGTAAGAGGTCGCGCATCCCTTTGCATCTCTGGACCTTCATGCTACATCCCTGCAAGCCAAAAAGAAATACTATATTAATTTACAATAAATTACGCAGGGATTCAATGACAGGTGCTGTTGTTTTAATTGCATTTAAAGTGTTATACAATTTATAATAGTAACACTTCGGGAGTGAGTATGATAAAAATCAGGCGGATTATTCTGGCACTGGTCATCGGGTTGCTGGCGCTCTCCATCGCCGCCAGCGTGCGGTCGCAGACCCCCCACGTGGACGTTATTACCGTCAAGGGCACCATCAACCCGGTGCTGGTGGACTACGTGAAACGCGGCATCGAGACGGCCGAGAACGACGGCGCCCAGGCCCTCATCATGAAGCTGGACACGCCCGGTGGACTGGATACCGCCATGCGCGATATCATCCAGCACATCGTCAACGCCCGCGTGCCGGTGGTGGTCTATGTCTCACCCTCCGGGGCACGGGCCGCCTCGGCCGGGGTCTTTATCACCATCGCCGCCCACGTGGCCGTAATGGCACCCAATACGGCCATCGGCGCCGCCCACCCGGTGGCTCTCAGCGGCGACGGTGAGGCCCAGATGTCCTCGACCATGGAGGAGAAGGTCCTCAACGATGCGGCCGCCTATATCCGCAGCCTCGCCGAGGCGCACGGACGCAATATGGAATGGGCGGAGAACGCCGTCCGGGAGAGCGTCTCCGCCACGGAGCGCGAGGCGCTGGAGCTCAACGTTATCGATATGATTGCCCCGGACCTCCCCACCCTGGTGGCGCAGCTGGACGGGAGACAGGTTACCCTGCTCAACAATCAGGTGGTCACGCTGGAAACCAGCGGCGCCGTTATCAATGATGTCCCCATGAAGACCGTTGAGAATTTCCTCTACGCCATCGCCGACCCCAATATCGCCTATCTGCTGCTCAGCGTGGCCACGCTGGGCATCATGGTGGAGATTTTCAACCCCGGCCTCATCTTCCCCGGGGTGGTCGGCGGCATCAGCCTGCTGCTGGCCTTCTACTCGCTCGGGATGCTTCCGGTTAACTATGCCGGGATACTGCTCATCGTGCTGGCCATCGGCCTCTTTATCGGTGAGCTCCTGACGACCACCTTCGGCATCTTTACCGCCGGCGGCGTGGTGGCGCTGGTCATCGGCTCGCTCATCCTTTTCCAGGGGGCGTCCCCCCTCTTCCGGGTGGACCCTTGGCTCATCGCCGGGGTGACCATTCTCATCGCCGGGGCGATGACCTTCGTGATTCAACGGGCCATCAGCATCCACCGGCGTCAGGCCAAGACCGGCCGCGAGGATCTCATCGGGAAGACGGCCACCGTCAGGGTCGCCCTGAACCCGGAAGGTATGGTGTTCCTCAAGGGTGAGCGGTGGACGGCCATCTCCGATGACGGTAACATCAAGCCCGGGGAAGAGGTAATCATTAAAAGTATCGACGGCCTGGTACTGCACGTCAACAGGAAACCGTAGCGGCGCCGGGAGATAATATAAACGATAAAGGAGGGGCCATTTGCTTTACATATCCGGCTGGCTGTTAACCCTTATTATTGTTGTCATCGTCATTTTCCTGGTCCTGGTGGTTTTCTGGGGCGTACGCGCCCACCGGAAAAAGATAGCCGCAGGCCGGGAAGACCTCATTGGTAAGACGGCCGCGGTTGTGGTGGCCCTGGAGCCGAAGGGACTGGTCCTCGTCGAGGGCGAACGCTGGACCGCCACGGTTGACCAGGGACGGGTGGAGCCTGAAGAGGAGGTGATTATAACCAAAGTCGAAGGTTTGAAATTAACGGTAACCAGGAAAAAATAGAAGGAGGTAAACATGAGTCCAATTATCATCGGCATTATTGTTGTTGTGCTTCTTATCATCCTCCCCACGGCCATCAAGATTGTCACCGAGTACGAGCGCGGCGTCATCTTCCGGCTGGGTCGACTCGTCGGGGCCAAGGGGCCGGGCCTCTTCCTCATCATCCCCTTCGTCGACCGCATGGTGAAGGTGGACCTGCGCGTGGTGACCATGGACGTACCCTCGCAGGAGGTCATCACCAAGGATAACGTCACCGTCCGCGTCAACGCCGTGGTCTACTTCCGCGTCGTCGACCCCGAGGCGTCGGTGGTCAAGGTGCTCGACCACATCCGGGCAACATCGCAGATATCCCAGACCACGCTGCGCAACGTGCTGGGGCAGTCCGAGCTCGACGAGCTGCTGATGCAGCGGGAAAAGCTCAACCAGATGCTCCAGAAGATAATCGACGAACACACCGACCCCTGGGGCGTCAAGGTCAGCACCGTGGAAATCAAAGAAGTCGAGCTGGCCGAGGAAATGAAGCGGTCCATGGCGGCGCAGGCCGAAGCCGAACGAGAGCGGCGCGCCAAGATCATCCATGCCGAGGGCGAACTTCAGGCCTCGGAGAAACTGGCCCAGGCCGCCCACATCATCGGCCGGGAGCCTTCGGCCATCCAGCTGCGCTTCCTGTCAACCCTGACCGAGATTGCCAGCGAGAAGAACAGCACCATCATCTTCCCCATCCCGATGGAGTTCCTCAGGGCCTTCAGCAAGTACAGCACCGAACCCGAAAAACTGGGCAAGTAACCGCCCTGACTTTAAAGTAGCGCATTCCCCCACCCTCCGATAACTCCGGGGGGTGGGGGAATATGTTAGCGGTTATTTTTTCCGCAGGGTGACGTCCCCGGCCACAATCCTGGTCAAAGTGCCGTCGGTACGGCGCAGCACCAGGGCGCCGTCACCATCAACCGCTTCGGCGATGCCCTCCACGACGTCTTTCCCGGAGGTCGCCGTCACCTTCTTCCCCAGGGTTACCAGGTTGTCCCGCCACTCCATAAAGACGGCTCCGCCTTCAGGCAGCGCCAGGTAAAGTCGCTCGAACTCGGTGAGAAGACCCCGCACCAGCGCCGCACGCGATATTTCCTTTCCTGCCGCCTCGTTCAGGCCGGCGGCGATGCCCGCGATGCCGGCGTGGTCGGCCGCCCTCAGGCCGACGTTGATGCCGATGCCGATGACGGCATAGTCCACCCTGTCCCCCTTCAGCTCGTTCTCGATGAGTATCCCGCCCACCTTTTTCCCGCCAACAAGTACATCATTGGGCCACTTTATCCGCGCCTTCAGCCCGGCTACCTCACGGATGCCGCGGACCGCCGCCAGGGAGGCTATCATCACCAAATAGGGTAAACCGGCGATATCCGGGCGGAGGATAATGGACAGGGCAATGTTGCCGACCGGGGAAAGCCAGGGGCGTTTCAGCCTCCCCCGCCCCCGCGTCTGCTCGCCGGCAATGATAACGGTGCCCTCGGGGGCCCCCCTTTTAGCCTCCTGCCGGGCCGTATCCATCGTTGAGGCCAGCCTTGGATAAAAGAGGACCTTACGCCCGATAATGCCGGTAGCCAGGCCGCGTCTGATTTCCCCGGAGCTGTAAATCTCGGCGCTCATGCTACCAGGAATGATAGCACATCAAGGCCGGGTTCTTGAAAAAAGCACGGCGCGGGGCCGTCCGGCCAGGCCTAGACCCTAATCTGGACAAAGGGAAGAATCTGGATGCCCACCCGGGGTTTAATTTCGAACTTGATGCCTTCCTGTCCCCAGCGCTCCACCCCCGCGAGCTTGGTAACCTCCAGGACCTTGATGACGCGGGTGTCAATCTGGCCGGCGCCCAGCACCATATCCTGAGACCTCAGCCTGATGTAGTAATCGCTCATGGCGTAGGCACGTACCAGCGCCTTGCTTTCAAAGACGTGGGTGTCCAGGACGAGGACGATGGTGCGGTTCCGTTCACAGAGCTCCTTGCATGTCTGCAGGAAGTCCACCTTGACGGTAGGGCTGAGCTGCGTCATGAAGACGGAAGGCGAATCGACGATGACCAGCTGGAAGCGCTCCGGCAGCGATACGATGTGATTGATAATCAGCTGCAGGGACTTCAGGGCGTCCCTAAGGACGTTCCTCGAGCCCATTTTAAAGACACGGAAACGGTCGGTAACGAGGTGCTGCTTGACGTCCAGGGACATGGACTCCATCTGGGCCTGGAGGGCATCGGAGTTATTATCGGAGGAGTAGAAGGCCACGGCGCTTTCCTTGGAGCGCAGCACGCCGTAAGCGATATGCTGGGTCAGCACGCTCTTACCGGTCCGGGCTTCGCCCTCTACCAGCACCAGGGCGTTCTCCCGGATGCCGCCGCCCAGAGCCTCGGCAATATCCTTGATGCCGGTCTTACCGGGGTCGCTGGTTGTGGTCATACCCAGCATTACAGGTCAACCTCCCGCATTACTCGCGTGCTCAGGATTACGGGAAACGCCCGCCGGTTCTCCTTAGACGCGCCAGATAAACCAGTATAGAATGCAGCGTATGAAAGGAACATAAACAATAGAGGGAAAGAGGTAAATATTCCATAAATATTTTCCCTCCGGACGTAAACATTGTTGTTGACAAGGACAGTCCGGTATGATATTATTAAATTTGCGCTCTGGAAGCGTTTAAGCACCTTAACAACTGGATAGCGGAAGGAAGGTTACTAAACAAAGTAAGTCAACGTTTTTTTGGAGAGTTTGATCCCGGCTCAGGATAAACGCTGGCGGTGTGCTTTATGCATGCAAGTCGAACGATTCTTCCCGCAAGGGAAGGATAGTGGCGGACGGGTGAGTAACACGTAAGTAACTTGTCCTCAAGTGGGGAATAACTCTGAGAAATCGGAGCTAATACCGCATGTGGTCCTTCACTGCAAGGTGAAGGTCTAAAGCCTTCGGGCGCTTGAGGAGAGGCTTGCGCACGATTAGCTAGTTGGTGAGGTAACGGCCCACCAAGGCGACGATCGTTAGCTGGTTTGAGAGGACGATCAGCCACACTGGGACTGAGACACGGCCCAGACTCCTACGGGAGGCAGCAGCAAGGAATATTGGGCAATGGGCGAAAGCCTGACCCAGCGACACCGCGTGGGGGAAGAAGGCC
>JBDRFW010000082.1:0-4361 GCA_043818415.1 Chloroflexota bacterium
AAATGATTGCTGGCGATTCAGTCCGGTCAGGCGGCGCGGCTAAGTCTTCAGGCGCTGCGCCCCGGGGGCTCGGCCGTCTTCTGGCCCTTGCGCCGCTTCCAGCCGAGCATCATCAGCAGCTCGCCCACGGCTGCGTCGCCGGCCTTGAGCGGTACGCTGGTATGGATGTGGTACGCATTCCTGGTACCTACCTTCGTCTTGGTGATATAGCCGTCCTTATCGAGGTCGTTGATTATCTTATGGGCCGTTCTCTCGGTCACGCCCACGTCATCGCCTATCTCCCGGGCGGTCTTTTCCGGGTTCCTGGCGATGGAAGCCAGGATGAGACCGTGGTTGGTAATAAACATCCATTCACCCATCATTACTACCCCCTGTATCTTTTCGCCATAAGACGGGAAAGACTATTGACATTTCAGGCAAAAGTTGTATAATACTACTAGAAGCATGTTTCCTGTTTTGTCTTTCTTGATGTACTGATATAGAAGTGTTATACTAGAAATAATACGGTAATAGAGGGACGATGTCAACCCCCCGGCACCCTACCGGGGGGATTATAATTGCCCTGAAAGTGGCAAATAGAGTAAAGAGAATGGACAAGTCTTTAAATATCGTCCTGGATGTCTTGAGGTCGAAGTCGGCCAGGGTCCGCCTCACGGCGGCACCGCCTGAGCCCGACGTTAAAGAAAAAGCCGTTTAAACGGACTTATATCACGGAGGACTGAGATGTTCGGAAAAAAGAAACAGGTAACCACGGCCCATGTTGTCGAGGGAGCGGCGGCGCAAACGGCCAGGCCCGCTAAGGAAAAGATAAAGAAGGTCAAGCCGCTTACGCCCCAGGAAATCATGACCAAGCAGATCGAGCAGCTGGAAGGGACGCAGGTAGCCACCTACAAGCTGCCCCCTGACCGCGGCGGCTGGATGGCGATGGTGAGCATCAACCCCACCTACCCCACCAAGGGCCGCAAGTTCATCATGACCATCGATAGGATGCCCGGTGGTGTAGCCGGTAAAGAGAAGAGCGTTCTCTGGGACAGCAATAGCGCCAAGGACATGGCCAACTGGATTATCGACCGCGGGGGCCAGTCCGCCAGCTGAACCGGCGCCACGGATTTATTTCAATAGCCTCTGTTAGCTACGAAAGCCCCGGTTGCCGACTGCATCGGGGTACAGCGGCCGGGGTCTTTGGTGGCTTCGTAATTACCTTCAATATTTAGCTGGTTAACCTTAACTTTCCCCTCCTCCTTCGTTTCTTATCTGTTCCCACCAAATTTTTTGATAAACGGTGCTCTTCGTCTTATACTAATACTGAGGACGGGAATGGCCGGCAGCAAAGTTTTAATCGTTGAAGATGACCCGAACCTGTTAAGCACCCTCCGCTACAACCTCCGCAAGGAGGGCTATGATGTTGTCACGGCCGCCGACGGCGCCGAGGCCCTGGATACCGCCCGCCGGGAAAAGCCCGACCTCATTATCCTCGATGTCATGCTGCCCACGCTGAGCGGCTTCGAGGTGTGCCGTATCCTGCGCCGGGACATGACCGTCCCCATCATGATGCTCACCGCCAAGACGGAAGAGACCGATAAGGTCGTCGGGCTGGAAATCGGGGCGGACGACTACATGACCAAGCCCTTCAGCCTGCGTGAGCTGCTCGCCCGCACCCGGGCCATGCTGCGGCGGGCCAAAATGGCCGGGCCGGAACCGGCCGCCGGGAAGACCCTTAAAATTAACGACCTCGAGATTGACCTTGCCCGGCACCGGGCCAGGCTCCGGGGAGCGACCCTGGAGCTCACCCCCAAGGAGTTCGACCTGCTGGCATTCCTGGCCGGCCACCGCGGATTCGTCTTTACCCGCGAGCAACTCCTGGAAAAGGTGTGGGGCTACGACTTCGCCGGCGATACCCGTACCGTGGACGTGCACGTCCGCTGGCTGCGGCAGAAAATAGAGCCCGACCCCCACCGACCCCGGTACCTCGTCACCATCCGGGGGACCGGCTATAAACTGGAAGGCTGAAATTGTTCCGAAGCATGCAATGGCGCCTCACCACCTGGTTCGTCCTGCTCGTGCTCGTCAGCATGGCCGTCCTGGGGGCCTACCTGACCGGCTCGGTGAGGAGCAGCCAGCTTGAGGGCCTGCGCAACCAACTGGAGAACGAGGCCCGGATTACCGCCGAAATCAGCCTGCCCTACTTTACCGGAGGGGATGCCGCCGGCCTGGAAACCCTGGCTAGGACCCTGGGCGAGCAGGTGGACGCCAGGATTACCGTCATCGCCCGGGACGGCACCGTCCTCGCCGACTCCGATGAAGACCCCGAGATTATGGAAAATCACGCCGCCCGCCCGGAAATCCGCGATGCCCTGGCGACAGGCCGCGGCGAGAGCACCCGCTACAGCACCACCCTGGGACAGCAGCTGATGTACGTGGCCGTGCCCATCACCGACGGCTCCACCGTCAGGGGCGTCAGCCGGGTGGCCCTGCCCCTGGCCCGGGTGGAAAGCTCGGTGGACCGCGTCATCATCGGTATTATCATCGCCACGGCCATCGCCGCGGCGGTGGTTATTCTGGCAGCGTGGCTCATCGCCCGGACGACGACGCGCCCTATCCGCGAGCTTACCCGCGCCTCCCGGGAGATTGCCTCCGGGGAGTTCGGGCACCGGATTTCCGTCAACACCCGTGACGAATCGGGCCAGCTCGCCCACGCCTTCAACGAGATGTCGTCGAAGCTAAAGGAGACACTGGGAACCATTTCCGAGGACCGGGCACGGCTGACCAGTATCCTGGATAACCTCACCGACGGCGTCATCCTCACCGACGGCGAGGCGGACATCGTCCTGATTAACCGGGCGGCCCTGAAACTCTTCCGGGTCGGTAGTGAAAACGTCCGGGGCCGGCCCCTCATCGAGGTGGCGCGCGAGCACGAGCTCAGCGACATCCTGAGCTCCTGCCTGAAAACGGGCCGGGAGCAGTCGGTCCAGTTCGAATCGCGCGCCTCGGGGCGTTTCCTCCGGGCCATCGCCATCCCCGTCACCCCGGACCGTCCCGGGGGAGCGCTGCTGGTGGTCCAGGACCTCACCGAGCTCCGCGGCCTCCAGACGATGCGGCGCGAATTGGTGGGTAACATCTCCCACGAGTTCCGCACGCCGCTGGCCGGCCTCAAGGCCATGGTGGAGACCCTGCGGGACGGCGCCGTCGATAATAAGGAGACGGCGCGCGACTTCCTCGGCAGGATTGAGGCCGAGGTCGACCGCATGACGCAGCTGGTTGCCGAGCTGACCGAGCTGTCCCGCATCGAGACCGGCAAAGCTGAGCTGAAACCGGAACCGGTAAACCTCAGCGCCCTCGTCGAGGAGGTCGTCACCCAGCTCGGCCCGCAGATGGAGCGGCGGGAGCTGACCGCGGTAAAAGAGCTCGCCCCGGACCTGCCCCCCGTCCCGGCGGACCGGGAGAGAGTCCGGCAGGTAATCATCAACCTCGTCCACAACGCCATCAAGTTCAACCGCCCCGGCGGCAGTATCCGGGTCGCCACGAAGACTATCGATGACGCCGTGCTCGTGGAGATAGCCGATACCGGACAGGGCATTTCCCGCGACGCCTTACCGCACGTCTTCGAACGCTTCTACAAGGCCGACCGGTCGCGCGCCGGGCAGGGTTCGGGCATGGGACTGGCCATCGCCAGGCACGTCGTCGAGGCCCACGGCGGTAAAATCCGCGTCCAGAGCGAGGAAGGGAAGGGCACCACCTTTACCTTCACCCTGCCCCTGGCCCGGAAAAAGTAAAAATTTAACATACTTTTAACACCGCCTTAAACCCCCTTTAAACTGCGTCCTTTATGCTGTTATTAGCCAGATATGAAAAGGGGTTTAAGGCTTAACTCTTAATGAAAACAGTATTATTCGTATGCGTGCACAATTCCGGCCGCAGCCAGATGGCCGAGGCCTTTTTCAACCACCTGGCCGCTGGCCGGGCCAGGGCTGTCTCCGCCGGGACCCGCCCCGCCGTTCACACCGACCGCAACGTAGTCCAGGCCATGCGGGAAATCGGCATCGATATCAGCCGCCAGCGGCCCAAGGCGCTGGCCCTGGAGATGATGGAGAAGGCCGACCGCGTCATCACCATGGGCTGCGGCGTCGAGGAGACCTGCCCCGCCTCCTTCGTCCCCACCGAGGACTGGAACCTTGACGACCCCGAAGGCAAATCACCGGAAGAGGTGAGGCACATCCGGGACGACATTCAGAACCGGGTGGCGGCGCTGGTCAGGGAACTTTGAAAAATAACGGGAACCTTCCCTTTAACAAGCCTAAAACGCCATAAACTAACTTAAGGAGATTTTAAGGATTGATAAAACAGGTTAAAAAGGTAAAGAG
>JBDRFW010000083.1:0-6100 GCA_043818415.1 Chloroflexota bacterium
TCGGCCTCAACACCGAGGGGCACGGGGCCAGGTCGGACATGGACGGCGTCGATGCCTTCGGCTTCTCCCACTGTCCCACGGGACGGGCACCGGACATCGAGGAGACGGAGAACGAGTTCCAGTTCCTTCACCTTATCGCCAAGCTCGCCCGGGACAGCGGGGGCTACGGCAAGTACCGCGGCGGCTCCGGAACCGAGCTTATCTATATCGTGAACTACGTCGACTGGGCCCTGTATAACACCGCCCTCAAGGGCAGCAAGGTGCGTAACTGTTTCGGCATCTTCGGCGGGTATCCGCCCCAGACACTACCGGGCATCGAGGTGCTGCATACCGATATCTGGGAGAAAATGAAGCGGGGCGATAAAGACCTTCCGGCGGATGCGCTGGGGCTGGTGACGGGAAAAGCCATCCGGGGCGATTACTCCGTCGGCAGTATGAACAAGCCGACCAAGGTGGTGGCCAACGGCGACCTCTGGGCGCTTTTCAACGGCGGGGGCGGCGGCTATGGCGACGTCCTGGAGAGGGACCCGGACATGGTGACGGAAGACCTGCGCCGGGAGGTCATCTCCCACCACACGGCGGAGACGGTCTATCGTGTGGCCTACAATCACGAGACCCTGGACGTGGACTACGAGAAAACGGAAGAGCTGCGGCGCCAGGAGAGGGAGGACAGGAAGGCCCGTGGGGTGCGCTGGGCGGATTTCGAGAAGGAGTGGTCGCAGCTCCGTCCCGCCGAGGAAGCGATGGAATATTACGGGTCGTGGCCGGACGCCAAAAAGACCCGGGAAATAATCAGGATGTAGTCGGGCGCTTCAGTTAAGATATGGAAAAAGCCGCTACCTCCAAGGAGCTGGTCAGGGGAGTCTTCGATTTCGCCGACGTGGAACACCTGCCTTTTATACCCTGGGTGTTCACCCACGCGGCGCGACTGGAGCAGCTGCCGCTGCGCCGGATTTACGGCGACCCCACCCAGTACGTCAAGTGCCTCCAGAACGCCCAGAAACTCTACGGCTATGACGCCATCATCAGCGGCTTCGATGCCTCGCTGGAGGCAGAGCTGTGCGGCTGTGCCCTGAGTTGGAAGGGGGACTACGAAGCGCCGGCGGCGGCCCCCTTAGCTTCCGGCAACCTGGGCCACCTCGCCGCTATTAACGAGGCGAACATCGGCAAATCGGGCCGGACCGGCACGGTGATGGAGTCGATGCGCCGCATCGGCATGGTTTCCGGGTCCACGCTGGCCCTGGCGGCGGTGGTCACCGGGCCGCTGACTTTGACGGCCACGCTTCTCGGCCGGGACGTGGTGCGGGACCTGCTGGACAAGCCCGATGAGACGAAAAAGTCCGTGGAGATGGCGGTCGCCTTCCTGCTCAAGGTGATTCAGACCTACTGCGAGCTGGAGCCGGACCTCGTTGTCGTGGCCGACCGGCTGGTGCCGGCTTTGCCGGCAGTGCACTGGCCCTGGCTGCGCTCGACGATGGGGCCTATCGTGAACACGGTCCGCTTCTACAACGCCTTCTCCGTGCTGCTGCCGGGGGAATCGACCCCCAGCACGCTGGCCAATATGATTGAGCTCAGCTTTGACGGTATCGTGGCCGGGGAAGTTGACATAAAGACCTGGAACGGACTCCGGGGCGGTCGGCCCTGCGTCCTGGGAAAAGCCATCCCCTCACGGCTGCTCACCTCCGGGAAGGCGGCGCTGGGGGACTACCTTAAAAATAACCTGCCCGCTGGCGTGCATCACGGCGTCTTCCTGACCACGGACTGGGAGGTGCCCGCCGCGGCCTCGCCGGAGGTAGTCCACCTCCTCACGAAGACGATATCCTCATGACGATTTCAAGCGCTGCCCTTACCTGATATAATAGCGGGAGCATGGCCAAGCGCACCCCGATTTTCTACGGCTGGTATCTCGTCGGCCTGACGATCGTCACCATGATGCTGGTTTACGGCATCAGGAACTCTTTTTCCGTTCTTTTAGGCCCCATCCTCACCGATTTCGGCTGGTACCGCGGCAGCACCGCCGTCATGCTGTCCCTGAACATTCTCGTCTATGGCTTCACGGCCCCGGTGGCGGGCAGCCTGGTTGACCGCTGGAAGCCGCGCAAGGTGGCCATGATAGGCATCGGCGTATTGGCCGTAGCGACGGCCAGTTGCTCCCTGGCCACCGAGCTGTGGCATTTCTATCTGCTCTTCGGCGTGCTGGTGCCGATAGGCAGTGCTTTTTGCGGGTTGCCCATCTTGAATCCGGCGCTGATGAACTGGTTCGGCAGGGGACGGGGGCTGGCCATCGGCCTCGGCCAGATTGGCGGCGGCCTGAGCTTTGCCTACGGTATGGTGGTCAATGCGGTGATATCGGGCTTCGGGTGGAGCGGGGCTTATATCTTCATGGCGGGTATGCTGCTTGTTCTCCTGTTGCCACTCTACTACTTAATATTTCATTATCGGCCCGGGGATAAGGGGATGTTGTCCTACCGGGCCGGTGAAACGCCACCCACCGTTCTTCCCCCGGGGGTCAACCGGGGAGTCAGCGATTGGACCCTGCGCGGGGCTCTCCGGACTCGTAACTTGTGGCTGCTGGTATTTTCACAGATGCTCTACTGGGGAATCGGCAACTACGTGGTCCTGGCGCACCAGATAAAGTTTGCCGTAGACGTCGGCTACAGCAGCGTTATGGCCGCATTCGTTTTCGCCATGTTCGGCATCGTCTCCATCGGCGGACAGATTTGCGCTTTTATCTCCGACCGTATAGGCCGGGAGTGGACAATAACCATAGCCTGCATCCTGGCCGCCGGGGGGATGGTCGCCCTGATATCCGTACGGGACAACTCAAATATCTGGCTGTTATACTTCTACGCGGTTAGCTCCGGCATCGGTACCGGACTTTTTTCGCCGACGATTTTCGTGGGGACGGCCGATATTTTTTACGGCAAGAACATCGGTGCCATTTCGGCGGTGATACTCACCGGCTCCGGGGTGGGCGGCGCCATCGGCCCGTGGCTGGGCGGCTATATCTATGACGTCACCGGGAGCTATCACAGCGCCTTTATCATCTGCCTGGTAGCCTATATCCTGGCCGGCATCAGCTTCTGGATGGCCGCTCCGAGACACGCGGCCCGGATTAGGGCCCGGTTCTGAAGGCCGGGGATAATTACCGGATGCTCCCCCGGGACAGGGACAGGAAGATGCCGGTGAAAGAAAGCGCGGCGGCGATGGTAAAGACCACCCGCAGGCTTCTGAGGAACTCGGCGTAGTACTGCGGCGTAATCTCCACCCGGCCGATGAGCAGGGCGAACGTGATGATGACAATCCCCATGCTGAATATCCCGCCGGTCTGCCGCGCCGTCGAGAGGATGGCAGAGGCCGTCCCGTAGTAGCGGTGGTCCACCGAGCTCATCACCGCGTTGCTGTTGGGCGACGCGAAGAAGGCCACGCCTAGGCCCAGGGTGACCATGCTGACGATGAGGAACCACAGCGGCGTCAGCTGGCCCAGCAGGGTGAGGAGGCCCAGGCCGACGGTCCCCACGGACATCCCCACCGAGGCCAGGATACGCGGCTCGACCCGGTCGGACAGGCGCCCGGCGATGGGGGAGAACACGGCCTGCACCGCCGGCATGGAAATCATGACGATTCCGGCGTGGAGCGGGTCGAGCCCCTTGATGTACTGCAGGTAGAGGCTGATTAAGAAGATGACGGAGAAGGTGGCGCTGTACTGGAACAGGGCGGCGAGGTTGGAGAACACCAGGACCCGGTTGTGCCGGAAAAGGCTGAGCTGGACCATGGGGGATTTCGCCCTGGTCTCCCACCACAGGAAGGCCAGCAGTCCGGCGATACCCGCCCCGATGAGCCACAGGCTGTGCAGTTCCGGCAGAAGGGAGATGCCGTAGATCAAGACCAGCATGCCCAGCCCGTAGATAATCGCGCCGGGGAAGTCGAACCGGCTCTTTTTCTCATCGGCCCACTCCCCCTTGAGCTTCCACAGCACGGCGGTGATGATGGATATCCCCAGGGGCACCGTTACCAGGAAGATGCTCCGCCAGCCGAAGTAGTCCGTGAGCAGGCCGCCGATAAAGGGCCCGAGGGAAATCCCCAGGTACACCGAGGCCGAGGTTATCCCGATGGCCTTGCCCCTCTCCTGCGGCGGGAACACGGACATGACGATGGCGATGGCCGTGGTAAAAATCATGGAGGAGCCGATGCCCTGCATGACGCGGAAGATGATGAACACCAGCGCCGAGTTGGAGAAGGCCTGGAGAAGGCAGGCCAGGGTGAAAATGATGATGCCGGTGGTGAAAATCCTCTTGCGCCCGTAGATATCCGCCACCTTCCCGAAGGGGATGAGGAATATCGTGGAGGCCAGAAGGAAGGAGTTGGGTATCCAGCTCAGCCAGATGGCGTCCATGGCGAACTCCCGGCCTATCGACGGCACGGCGATGTTGACGGCGGACAGCATGAAAGGGGTAAAAAAGGTACTGATGGCGGCGATGAAAAGCGCCACGTTTTTCTCGGTAGTGTTGCCGGTGCGGTTTTCCGTATAAGCCATGGGAGTAATTCCTGAAAAACTACGGTTTCTTCAGCTGCCCCCGGACGAAGTCGACGGACTTCTGGACGCTGGCGACGGACCGGTCCAGCAGCTCCTTTTCCTCCGGGTCCAGGTCCAGTTTGATAATCTCGCCGATTCCCGTCCGTCCCAGGGCCACCGGCAGGCCGATGCTGGTGTCGCGGTAGCCATACTCGCCGTCCACCACGGCGGCGCAGGGGATGACCTCCCCGGTATCGTTGACGATGGCCCTGACGACCCTGGCCACCCCGACCCCCGTCAGCCACCCGGAGGTCCGCGGCAGGTTCAGCTTAATCATGTGCGGCAGGTAGTCCGCCGTCTTCTCCCGAATCTTGGCCCGGATGCTCTCCTTAATCATCACCGGCTTCCCGTCGAGTCGGACCGTGCTGAAGAGGAGCACCATGCTGCCACCGTGCTCGCCGACCACCGTAGCCTCAATCCTCGAAGGCGCCACCCCAAGGGCGTCGGCGGTGGCGATGACGAAGCGCGTGGTGTCGTTAAGGGAATACCCGATGAAACGCCGGCGCACCTGACCGGCGCTGAGCAGGAAAGCGGCGTAGTTCATCACCTCCGCCGGATTGGTCACCATTATCACGATGGCCTCCGGGCAGTGCCGGTTAATAGCCGGGGTCCACTCCCGTATGATATCAAGGCTGCCGGGGAGGAGCTGCTGCCGGGTGGGGAGCGCACCGCCGTGGAGCCCGGTGCCCTTGACGACGCGTATCCCCGCCGCCATGATGACGATGTCCGAGCCGGCCAGGTCTTCGTGGCCGCCCCGGTTGACCCTGACATCGATACTGCTGGCGACGGCGGCGTCGAAGAAGTCGATGGCATGGTGCTCCAGCCAGTCCTTCCGGATATCGGCCACCATGATTTCGTCGGCCAGTCGCCCCGTGACGATATTAAAAGCGATGCTGGAACCAACGCAACCGGCTGCCCCGATGATGCTGGTTTTCATGGCTTTCCTCCTCATTGCAGCCTGACGCCGGGAATATCGCGTTTAACGAGTCAATTATATAGGTAGAGACACGATGAAAACAAACCGCGTGTATGCCGGAGAAAAAGAAATGAAACCCTGGGCCGGAGAATAACTCTGGCGACCCCGGAAGGTCAACGGCAGTAGGCACATTTAAGGCGCACCTTGTTTTGGAGAGGGCGGTGGAGTGGAGGGCGTGTCGAACTCCCCCTGATGAAGTAGGGGGTGGGAGGTCGAGCTTATACCGGCTTGGAAACGCTCTCGCAGAAAGCAATTCTGCGGGAGCGTTTTTTATTGGAGTAAAAAATGAGCAAGAGAAGACGGACTGTAAAAATAGGAAGCGTAACTCACACGGAAGGCAAAATCATTCCGGTGGGTGGAAAAGCAGGAATTTGGAAAGATGAAAGATGAATATTACAAGCAGCGCGGCTGGGAGATTGAAAGTGGACTGCCCACGGCTTTAAAGCTTGAAGAGCTCGAGCTGAGTGATATAGCCTCCGATTTACACAAGAGGGGTCTTTTAGATAAACATGCCGAGGATAATTAGAATGGGTTGGCCAGACGATGCA
>JBDRFW010000084.1:0-3640 GCA_043818415.1 Chloroflexota bacterium
AGCGTTTCAAGCCGGTGCTGCGCCAGAACGGGCTGCTGACGCGGGACGCCCGGGCCAAGGAGCGCAAGAAGCCCGGCCTCAAGCGGGCCCGCAAGGCGCCGCAGTACACCAAGCGTTAGAAAACAACAGGTAATAAGGCAACTATGAGCTGGAAGCAGGGGTTTACTCTGCTTCCAGTTTGTTTTTAGCCTGTTTTTTTGCATATTATCTCATTGCGGGCCAGCATTACCCCGTTTTAACCTCACCCCCTTGGTCCCCCTCTCCAAACACGGGATACCATGCACCCCGTAGATGAATTGTTTGGCGAGGGGGAGATATTTGGAGAGGGGGCTGCGCCCCCTCTCGCTTTCGCACTCCCCTTTATGGATAAGGTTCACTCTTTTTCTTTAACATTGGGGATGGGGAATGTCTCACGGGCTAAGCCGCGGATGCCGCGAGGGCGGCTTGGGTGGGAATAGATAACACACAAGGGGGGAGGTGGCAATTCCCCGCTAAGGGATAACCAGAAGCAAACGAAAGTCTATTTTCTCCCCTACCCTTTCGCCAGTTTGTCCTTGAGGTAGCTGATGACCTCCACGGGGGAGGGGTCGACGCCGTTGAGGATAGCCAGATAATAGCTGGTGAGGTCGCCGTGAAACACCAGGCTTAACATCTGGGCCAGGGGGCTCTTCCCTTCGCTGTCCACGAACTCGTAGGCCACTCCGGCGCGCTTGAGGAGCTCGCAGGTGACCTCGTAGCGCAGCTTGACGCGGTCGTTGAAAGACGGCGACCGCAGCAGGACCACACGTACTTTTTGCGCTATTGCCTTCGGTAACGGATAGCCGACCGCGGCGTTGTGGTTGAGCTCGGGGAAGACCTCGTAAAAAGCCCAGGCCTTGGCGTTCTCGTTAATCTGGGTCTTCCAGCGGTGGGCCGCCTCCGCGGCGATGCCGGCGCCGTAAACCACCGGCAAACACCCGTAGAGTCGCTGCGCCAGCTGCTTGGCCGGGTTGGAAGCCAGCGGCGACCTCTCGTCGAGGCGGGCCGACATCTTTTCCAGGACTTCGACTGCCTCGTCGACGTCCGCCGCTTTATCGCTGAGAAAGCCCAGCTTCTGGAGGACGGCGAGGGTGGGAATAAAGCTGTAGCCGAGGGCAGCCCGGGGCTGCGCCTTGTAGTCGATTTTGAAAACGGGGATTTTTTTGGCCCCGGCCATGTCCATGAGCTTGCCGCCGGTGGTCATCGCCAGAATCCTGGCGCCCGTTTTGAGCGCCGGCTCGAAGGCCGAGAGGGTTTCCTCGGTGTTGCCCGAGTAGCTGGAGGCAATCACCAGGGTCTTAGCATCGACGAAGGCCGGCAGGCCGTAGTCGCGGTGGACGATGACGGGTATCCTGGCTTCCGCCTGCGCCAGGCTCCTGACGAGGTCGCCGCCGATGGCCGAGCCCCCCATGCCGAGCACCACCACCTTATTGACGCCGGCGTAGTCCGGGGGGAGGTCAAAGCTCATGGCCGCCCGGTAGGCCTGGCGGCACTGCATCGGGAGCTCCTTGATGCGGGCCAGCATGGCATCGGGGTCTTGCTGCTGATAGATTCTGGTATCGTCTAAGTTGATTTTGTCCATCTACCTCACCCCTTGTTTTCTCCAATTTCTTACTGTGGCGTCATTACGAGCCGAAGGCGAAGTAATCTTCATCTTGAGTTTGCTTCGTCGCTCTGCTCCTCGCAAAGACAACCGGATTTGAAAGGGGGGGTTCACCCTTCTTAAACTCCCCGATTATACTCCCGCCATCTCCCGGCCGAGCTTGAGGAGGCGCTCCACGCGCTCCGGCGAGTCGGTCTCGGTGTAGACGCGCAGCAGGGGCTCGGTGCCGGAGAAGCGGATAAGCAGCCAGGTATCGTCCGCCAGGATGAAGCGGAAACCGTCGGTCGTGTCCAGCCTGGTCACCTTCACCCCGTCGATAGTGCCGGGAGGGTTGTCTTTGACGCGGCTGATAATGGCCTGGCGCTGCTCCGCCGGGAACCTTATGTCAACCCGCTGGTAGTAATGCGGCCCCACCTTACTGTAGAGGTAATCGATAAGCTGGGACGGGTTCTTCCCCGTCTTCACCATGAGGTCGAGGAAGTAGAGGTTGGCCAGGATGCCGTCGCGCTCGGCGACGTGGCCGCGGAAGCCGTAGCCGCCGCTCTCCTCCCCGCCGATGAGGGCGTCCTCTTTCATCATCAGCGGCGCCACGTATTTGAAACCCACCGCTGTCTCGAACACGGGCACGTTGAAAAGCTCGCCGAGGCGGTAGGTCATGCTGGTGGTGGTCAGTGTCTTGACGAGGGGGCCGCGCTCGCCGCGGACCTCCAGCAGGTAAAGGCAGAGCAGGGCGAAGACCTGGAGCTGGGTGATGAAGTTGCCCCGCTCATCGACGATGCCCATGCGGTCGGCGTCACCGTCGGTGGCCAGCCCGACGCTGGCTTTCTGTTCCTTCACCGCCGCCGCCAGACCGTCGAGGTTGGGGGGAATCGGTTCGGGGCGGAGGCCGGGGAAGAGGGGGTTACGCTCGGCGTGAATCTCGGTAAAGCTCGTGGTGCCTCCCCCCAGCGCCCGGGCCAGGCAGCCGGCCCCGGCCCCGTACATGGGGTCGATGACCAGCTTGAGGTCCGTTTTACGCAGGCTGGCGAGGTCGACCAGCCGGGAAATCTGCTGGAAATAAACGGGGGCGAGGTCGGTCTCCGCCACCAGGCCTTTTTTCTTCGCTTCGGCCAGGGGCAGGCGGCTTACCTTGCCGACATTATAGGCTTTGGAGAGGAAATCCACTATCTTGCCGGTAATCTCGTCGGAGGCGCTGGAGCCGTGCTCGTCCTTGTACTTGAAGCCGTTCCAGCTGCCGGGGTTGTGGCTGGCGGTGATGATGACGGCGCCAGCGGCTTTTTTAGCGAGGACGCCATAGCTGACGACCGGGGTGGGGGTGGCTTCAGGGGTAAGATATACCTTAATGCCGTTGCCGGCAATCACCTCAGCGGCGGCGGCGGCGAAGTCCTCCGAGGCGAAGCGGGTATCGTAGCCGATAATCAGCCCCCGCCCGGCAAGCTTCGCCGCTTTGAGGTAGTCGGCCACGCCCTGGGCGCAGTAGCGGACGTTATCGAAGGTAAAGTCCTCGGCGATGACAGCCCGCCAGCCGTCCGTACCGAACTTGATGGGGTTAGATGATTTATTAATCTACCTCACCCCCTGTAATTTATTAAAGCCCCGCCCCGATGCCCCCTGACGTTTCTTATCTTTTCCCACCCGGCCGCCCTCGCGGCAGAGGCGGCTTAGCCCCGGAATATCCACCCCTTTATCCCCCCACCCTGTATGTCATTGCGAGCCGTAGGCGAAGCAATCTACATCACGCGGTTTGCTTCGTCGCTCCGCTCCTCGCAAAGACTCTAAGTTCAAGGAGAGGAACTACGGAAGAGTGGCTTTGCCCCTCTTAGACGCCCCGGCCTTAGCCTCGCCGTACTCCCCTACGTCCCCAGGGCCTCTTTCCTGAGAATCTCGGCTTTGTCCGTCTTTTCCCAGGGCAGGTCGAGGTCGTCGCGGCCGAAGTGCCCGTAGGCGGCCGTCTGGAGGTAGATGGGACGGCGCAGGTTGAAGTCCTGGATAATCGCCCCGGGGCGGAGGTCGAAGTGC
>JBDRFW010000085.1:0-2804 GCA_043818415.1 Chloroflexota bacterium
GCCGGCTGTGCCAAGCAGGCGGCCCCTTCGCCCGCCCCGGCACCGGCCGCCCCGGCCCCGAAACCCGCGGAGCAGGGTAAATTCATCGTTATTGAACCGTCGATACCGGCCGCGCCGGCCCCGAAGCCGGCCGTGGCCCCGGCAAAAGTCTATAAATACCGGTTCAATGACTGGGGCCCGTCCCAGATTGACATCGGCCTACGTGCGAAAGAATGGGCCCAGGTTATCGAAGACCGCTCCGGCGGGCGGGTTCACTTTGACACTTTCTTCGCCGAGGCCCTGCTCAAGCGCGCCGATACCTACCGCGGTCTTGAGGCCGGGCTGGCCGATGTCTCCATCTACGTTCTCGGCTCCAACCCGGGCATCCACCAGATTAACCGCGTCATCGATCTGCCCGGCACCGGCATCCCCGGACAGATAGCCCAGCAGGAAATATACCAGAAACTAAGAGATAAGTATCCGGAGATGCTCAAAGAGTACGGGAATGCCTTCCCGCTAATCATGCGCGGACTCCCGGCCGAGCATATTCACAACACCGGCAAGTTCCACCTGGTCAGGGTCCCCGCGGATGCCGCTGGCCTGAAGACCTACGCCAACGCCCTCTGGTCCGATGCCTTTAATACCATCGGCGTGGCCATCGTCAATCCGGCCGTCATGGACTGGTACTTGTCGCTGGATAGAAACCTCATCCAAGGCATGTTCATGCACTGGCTGGCCATCTACTCGTTCGGCCTGACGGAGCTGATGAAGTACCATACCCTCATCGGTGAAAGCGGCATCGGGATGCAATCATTCGGTTATATCATGAATAAAGACTCCTTTGCCGAATTACCGGCCGACCTGCAGAAAATCGTCCTGGACACCAGCACCGAGTGGTTCAACAAGTACCGGGAGGATGACCCCAAGACGATTCAGGCCGGAATAGACCTGGCCAAGAAGCTGGGGAACCAGGTCGTCACGCTGACCCCTGATGAGCAGCAGCAGTGGTTTGACCTGGCCAAACCCATCCATGAGAAATGGATTGCCGATTCCGAGAAAGCCGGGTTTGCCAACGCCAGGGCCATCTACAACGACATGCTGGCGATGATCAAGGAATACAAGTAAAAAGACGGTCTGACTAACCGTAAGCTGCTCAAGGACTGATAGAGTGGGGCTGGTCCCACGGTGTTCCAGCCTCACTCTTTTTGGAAATCAGCCGCCAACAACCTGGAACGGCCGGGGAGAACTTTTTACTCTGCCCGTGAAAAACTTCTTTACCTCTGGTGAATATTAACCGGTTTTTAATATTCGTCTGTTATGCTGTTCTCAGAAAGGAGGTAAACGACATGTTGAAAAGTAAGAAAGTTATCATCATCGCGCTGCTGACGGTCGTCGTACTGGTCGGGACGGTCGGAGGGGTGGTCCTGGCCAATACGGGAGACGGCACCGGCCCGGCCAACGGCGCGGCTTTCATGGAAAGGGTAGCGGCCATCTACGAGGCCAACACGGGAGCGGCCCTCGATACCGACGCGCTTCAGAACGCCTATACGCAGGCCAGAGACGAGCAGATGACCCAGGCCCGCCAGGCTTACGAGCAGAAGCTCCTCGACGAGGGTAAGATAACCGAGGACCAGCTCAAGGCGTGGGAAGACTGGGTCCAGTCCCGACCGGATGTCGGCCCGTTCGGGCCCGGCATGCATGCCTTCGGCGGGCATCGCGGATTCGGCGGCTTTCGCGGCGGACCCGGCATGGGCTTCCGCGGCTGGAGCGCGCCGGATACCACCCAGCAATAACCGGCACATTGCCACGGGAAACAGGACAGGAACCAACCACGGGAGGGGGATGTTCCCCCTCCCTGCTTTTATACTGTAGTAACAATTTCTTAACATTTATGTTATAACATTACATGGAAGCTGGAACTGAGTCGAGGACATCGGCGATGATGGGGAAAAGGGTCCTGGTAGTTGACGATGACGTCAAGACGGTGGAGCTGGTCAAGCTCTACCTGAACCGGGATGGCTACCGCGTCCTTACCGCTTACGACGGCAGCGAGGCCCTGCGCCTGGCCCGGGAGAGCCGCCCCGACCTTATCGTGCTGGACCTCATGCTGCCCGGCATCGACGGGCTGGAGATATGCCGCGTCCTCCGGGCCGAGTCCGATGTCCCCATCATCATGCTCACGGCACGCACCACCGACGACGACCGCCTGGCCGGCCTGGACATCGGGGCGGACGACTACGTGACCAAGCCTTTCAGTCCCCGGGAGCTGGCGGCAAGGGTACGGGCGGTGCTGCGCCGCCTCCCCGGTGAAAGGGGACCGGAGAAAATCGAGCACGGCGCCCTCACCGTCAACTTTCTCAAGCACGAGGCCCACCTTGACGGAAGGTCGCTGAACCTCACCCCCATCGAGTTCAAGGTGCTGGGGGCGCTCGTCAAGGAACCGGGACGCGTGTTCAGTCGGGCGCAGATTATCGAGAAGGCGCTCGGCTTTGATTTCGATGGCTTCGACCGCACCATCGATGTCCACATCCTCAAGCTGCGCCGCAAGCTCGAGCCGGACCCCCGCCACCCCAGGTTCATCAAGACCGTGTACGGCGCCGGCTACAAGCTGCTGGAGGACATCGGTGCTTCATAGCCTCACCTTCCGCCTGCTGGCCGCCTTCGCCATCGTCATCATCGTCATCATCGGCTCGGTGTTTTTCTTCACCTACCATACCACCCGCGGCGAAATCAGCCGCTTCGAACAGCGCCTGGAGCAGTCCCAGGACCGGCGGGTGGCGATGGACCTTTCCCGCTACTACTTTTTCGCCGGGAGCTGGGAGGGT
>JBDRFW010000086.1:0-2899 GCA_043818415.1 Chloroflexota bacterium
CTGGCGGTCTGCCCATCGTTCCTCCCACCGGGGGGCTTGACCTGCACGGCGTTTTCACCTTCACCAGGCTCGACGATGCGATGGCGATTGACCGGTTCCTGGGCGGGCTTCAGGGTAGGGCAGTGAAGGCGGTGGTCATAGGCGGCGGCCTCATCGGCGTGAGTGTGACCGAAGCGCTGGTGGAGCGGGGAGTCGAGGTCACGATTGTAGAGATGAAGGACCGGGTTCTGAATGTCATCCTTGATGAAGCGTGCTCGGCGCTGGCGCGGGAAAGCCTGGGGCGAGCCGGGGTGAAGATGCTAACCGGACACACGGTGGCTGAGGTCACCGGCGGTACGGAAGGCCGCGTCAACGGCGTGACCCTCGATGACGGCCGGCAGGTGCCCTGCGAGCTGGTGATACTGGCCATCGGCGTCCGGCCGCGCGTGGACCTGGCAGCCGGCACCGGTGTGAAGGTGAACCGGGGCATCCCGGTTGACCGGCGGATGGCGACATTCTGCCCGGGAGTATTCGCCTGCGGAGACGCGGCTGAAGCCTACGATTTCATCTACGGAGACAACCGGCTTACGCCCATCTGGCCCAACGCCTATGTGGGGGGAAGGGTGGCCGGGTTCAACATGGCCGGCGTGGCCAGCGACTATGCGGGCGGAACGGCCATGAACTCGCTCAACTACTTCGGCCTGGCCGTCGCCTCGGCCGGAATCGTGAACCCGCCCGACGGCAGTTACGAGGTTATCAGCCGCGCCTACGACCATACCTATAAGAGCGTGATACTCAAGGATGGAGTCATGGTCGGCATGGTCTTCGCCGGTGACACCGCCAGGTCGGGTATCGTCTACGGCCTGATGAAGGACCGGGTGCGGGTTGAGGCTTTCAAGCAAGCGCTGGTGGCGGACGATTTCGGCCTGGCTTGCCTGCCTGAAGAGCTGTGGCGGGACCGGCTGGACCAGGTGGACCAGGTTGTGGAGAGGCAACGATGAGAGACTTGCAGCGGATAAACAATCCTCACAACGACGCCAAGGTGATTGACGCCTGCTCGCTGTTCGGGGCGATGGATACTTCGGGGCGAAGGTTCTCCGGGGAAGGCGTCATCAGCGCCATAGCCAACATGCATTTCCGGGGCAACGGCCTGGGTGGAGGGTTCGCGGTATACGGACTGTATCCCCGGTACGCCGACCTCTATGCCTTCCATGTCATGTACACGAGCCGGGAGGGACGGGAGAAGACGGAGGCATTCCTCAAGGACAGGTTCGAAGTGGCCCACGCTGAAGAGATACCCACCCGGCAGACGCCGGCTATCGTCCACCCGCCGCTGGTCTGGCGCTATTTCCTGGACGTTCCCCTGCTGAAGAGTGGGGAGCAGAGCTCCGATGACTATGTGGTTGCCCGGGTGATGGAGATCAACACCAGGCTTGAGGATGCCTTCGTCTTTTCCAGTGGCAAGGACATGGGTGTGTTCAAGGGTGTCGGCTATCCCGAGGAAATCGCCGACTACTTCCGTCTGGAGGAGTACGAGGGCTACCTGTGGACGGCTCACGGCAGGTTCCCCACCAACACGCCGGGGTGGTGGGGCGGTGCCCACCCGTTCTGCCTGCTGGACTGGACGGTGGTCCACAACGGCGAGATTTCGTCCTACGGGACAAACCGGCGTTACCTGGAGCAGTTCGGCTACTTCTGCACCATGCAGACCGATACGGAGGTGATAGCCTATGCCGTTGACCTGCTTGTCCGCCGCCACGGCCTGCCCATGGATATTGTGGCCCAGGTGCTGGCGGCCCCCTTCTGGGCCGATATCGAGCGCCGGCCCTCTGAAGAGCAGCAGTTGCTGCGGACGCTTCGCCAGGTGTACGCCAGCCTTCTGCTGAACGGGCCGTTCACCATAGTCGTCGCCCACCGCG
Source organism: Chloroflexota bacterium (assembly GCA_043818415.1). Classification (GTDB taxonomy): domain Bacteria; phylum Chloroflexota; class Dehalococcoidia; order Dehalococcoidales; family RBG-16-60-22; genus RBG-16-60-22. The sequence goes on from JBDRFW010000086.1 coordinate 1,899, forward strand.
GCGAGATGATCGGGCTTACCGACCGCATCAGGCTCCGTCCGCTCACCGCCGGAACGAAGGGCGAGGTGCTCTATCTGTCGTCCGAGGAGTCGGCTATCCGTCTCATCTGTCCCGACCTGGACACGGTGTGGACTCCGATGGGTGGCGAGCCTGTGGTGGGAAGACTGGGCAGGCCGCTCAAATCGAAGGAGATGGTTGCCGTGGGGGAGGCGGCGTAGATGCTGACCAAGCGCATTATCCCCTGCCTTGATGTCAGAGGCAGCCGGGTAGTAAAGGGGAGAAGCTTCAAGCGGCTGCGCTTTGCCGGCGACCCGGTGAAGCTGGCCCAGCGCTACTACAAGGAAGGCGCCGACGAAGTGGTCTTCCTGGACATATCGGCGACCGCCGAGGGGCGGGATAACATGGTTGATGTTGTTGAGCGTGTCTCCCGGGAGGTGTTCATACCGCTGACGGTGGGCGGGGGTATCAGGCACACCGATGATGTCCGGCGCGTATTGATGGCGGGAGCGGACAAAGTGTCCATAAACACCGCGGCCGTGCTGAACCCGTCGCTGATCAAAGAGGCGGCGGGGATATTCGGCAGCCAGTGCATCGTAGTTGCCATAGACGCCAAGCGGGCCGGAGATGGCGGTGAGCGATGGGAAGTGTACACGAATAGCGGCCAGAAGCCCACCGGGATTGACGTCCTGGCCTGGGCCAGACAGGCGGTGGAGTGTGGGGCTGGCGAGGTGCTGCTTACCAGCATAGACGCGGACGGCCAGCGGGCGGGCTATGACATCGAGCTCACCCGCGCTGTTTCCGAGTCGGTGACTGTGCCGGTTATCGCCAGCGGCGGTGCCGGCACTCCAGAGGACCTCTATCAGGCTCTGGTGGGCGGAAAAGCCGATGCCGTCCTGGCTGCCAGCATCTTCCACTACCGCAGCTACTCCATAGCCGAGACCAAGAGGTACCTGGCCGGAAAAGGAATACCGATACGAAATTAGAGCAAGGACAATGAAGAC
>JBDRFW010000087.1:0-4923 GCA_043818415.1 Chloroflexota bacterium
ATCAGGCTGTGGGCCACGTTATTGCCGTCGCCGACAAAGGCCAGCGTGATACCCTCCAGCGTTTCCCTTGTCTCGTAAACGGTCAGGAGGTCGGCTAACGCCTGGCAGGGGTGCTCGAGGTCTGACAGGGCGTTTATCACCGGTACGGAGGCATGGGTGGCCAGTGTCTCCACCGTCGTGTGGGAGAAGGTGCGGGCGGCGATGGCATCGGCGTAGCGGCTGAGCACCATGGCGGCGTCCGGGACCGATTCCCGTCTTCCCAGGCCGACCTCTTCCGGGGAGAGGCAAAGGCAGTATCCCCCCAGCTGCCGCATGGCCACCTCGAAGCTGACCCTGGTCCGCAGCGACGGCTTTTCAAACATCAGCACCAGGATTTTCTCGCTGAGGAGGGTATTCCAGCCCTCGGCCTTCAACGCCGCGGCATTAGAGACGAGCAATTTCAGGCGCTCGGGGGTGAGATCGGCGATGGAAAGGAAATCCTTGCTCTTCACTTTAATCTCCTGTACGCAGACAGTATATCATGAAAACCGGGATATTCAACAGGGGTTCCGGGGGTATTACCATACCGTCAAAATACTTGACACCGAAAGGAACTCTTATCTAATATGCTGGTAGTCAGGGAGGTGAACATGGTAGAGAAAGAGAGCTTTAAAGTATCGGGTGGGCAGGTCTTGGACAAGGTAAAGCAGCTGATACGAGAAGGCAATATCCGCCGGGTGCGCCTGCTGCACGACGGCCGGACGATAATCGAGATACCCCTGTCCATCGGCGCCCCGGTGGCGGTGGCGGGCATACTGGCGGCACCTTTGCTGGCAGCTATCGGGGCCTTTGCGGCGCTGGTGACCGAGTGCACCATCGAGGTCGAGAAGGTAGAGAAATAGCCGGTGGCCGTCGTTTCATCTCTCGCCGGGAGTCCCGCGGCGGCGGGCGGCCTCTGGCTTGACGGCTGTGAAATCGAGCGCATCCCCGCCCGGGCCCGGGGCAGCTACGTCCTCCTTATCCGGCTTGATGAAAGCCGGACGATGGCCGCCGGCGCCCTGCCCGGCACCCGTTTCCGCCGCGGCTACTACGCTTACGTGGGCTCGGCGATGCGCGGGATTAAATCGAGGATTGGACGGCACCTGAAGCCGGACAGGAAGCGGCACTGGCATATCGACTACCTGCTGGAGGTGGCGGAGGTTATCGGGGCGGGCATCGTGGCGAGCGCGGCGCGGTCCGAGTGCGCCGTCGCCGGGGAGATGGCTTTACGATTCGATTTTATCCCGGGCTTCGGCTCCAGCGACTGCCGCTGCCGGAGCCACCTCTTTTATGCTCCCGATGCAGCACGGCTGAGGGACGGCATCAAAACGGCCCTGGCCGCGGTGGAGGCGTGATGCTGGAAATCATTATAGCCAGGCACGGCGAGACCGACTGGAATGCCTCCGAGACGTTCCGGGGCCGGGCGGACGTGGCCCTGAACGAGACCGGGGAGCGGCAGGCGGCACGGCTGGGCGAGTACCTGGCCGGTGAGAAGATAGACTTCATCTACTCCAGCCCGTTGCAGCGAGCGGTGAAGACCGCGCAGGCGATTGCCGCGCCCCAGAATCTCGAGGTAAACGTTGTCTCCAACCTGGTGGACATCGACTACGGCGAATGGCAGGGGATGTCCCGCCGGGAGGTGGAGGAGAAATACCCGGAGCTTTACCGGGACTGGCTTGACCTCCCCGAGCAGGTGAGAATACCGGGCGGGGAGAGCCTGGAAGACGTGAGGAATCGTGTCTGGCCTTTCGTGGAGGACGCGGTGATGCTCTGCGGGGAGGGGAGGCTGGTGCTGGTAGCGCACCGGGTGGTGAACAAGGTGCTCATCTGTGCCCTACTCGGCCTGGACAACTCCCATTTCTGGAATATCCGGCAGGATACCGGCGCCCTAACGCGCTTTAGCCTGGAGGGAGGTCGGCTGGTGCTGACCTCGCACAACGATACCTCCTATTTACCATCGCTGAAGGCAGCCCGGCCGGGCGATTTCTGATTTTTAGCGTTGCTCCCTTTACAGAGAAGCGAAAGGGGGTTAAAATGCGTATAGCAATCTTGAAAAGGGGGGTGGCCTCCAGTGAGCATTGAATGGTTCCGCGACCTGGTGATGAGTGTTTTTGGGATTGGTGCCGGGCTCGCCGTTATCTTCATAGCGGTGCTGATGTTCCTGCTGTATCGCCGTGTTAAGCCAATACTCGATTCGGTCAGGACGGCCGCCAGGTCGGTGGAGAATGTCGCCACGACCGTGGAAACGGAAGTGGCCCGGCCCCTGGCCCAGGTGGCCGCCCTGGTACACGGTGTGCGGCAGGCCATCAACATGGTGAGTAGATTTACCGGAAGGAAGGAGGAAGACAAAGATGAGTGACAGGGATACGGGCAGCTTTACCATTGGTTTTATCATCGGCGCTATCGCCGGGGTGGCTCTCGGCTTTCTCTACGCTCCCAAGGCGGGTAAAGAGACGCGGGCGATGCTGAAAGAGAAGGCGGCGGAAGTCAAGGAAAAAGCCGAGGAAGTGACCGAGAAGGCCAAAGAGACGGCCCACGATGCCGGCCAGAGGGTACGGGAAAAGCTCACCCACAAACAGGCCTGATACCCGGCTTTTCCGGTCGTCCCGCTTCCCCGGCTGATAACTGATAGCCGGTTAGGTTTGTAATCGTTGAAGAATTTTCTGGTTAGAAACTGGCGCCTGGTAGGGTTGGGCCTGGGTATTATCATCATTATCTGGGTGCTCTACCTGTGGAGGACCTTCGTCCTGCCTTTCGCCATCGGGCTGGTGCTGGCTTACCTCCTGATGCCCGTGGTCTCCTGGCTGGAAAGGAAGCTCCCGCCCCGGCGGAAATGGCCGGGGTTACGGCGGGTTATCTCCGTCTTGATATCCTTCATACTGCTTATCGCCCTGCTGGGCGGCTTCACTTACATCATCGTCACGGCGGTCATGGACGCCTCATTGGTCCTGGTGGAGGGTGCTCCGTATTTCATCGGCCAGAGCATCTTGAGAGTGCAGCTATGGTTCGAGGGACTGGTGGCCAACCTGCCCTTGGAGATACAGCAGGAGGTGAACCGGGAGCTCATCGAGGGCGGCGTGTCCCTGGGCCGGCACATTCGTGATTTCCTGCTGCGCCAGATCGGGAATATTCCCAGCACCTTCGGCATGATTTTCGGTTTCGCCGTACTGCCCTTTTTCCTTTTCTATGTCCTCAAGGACTCGGAGAGGCTCAAGGCCGGCCTGTCTTCGGCGCTTCCCTCGAGAGTGTCCTGGCACGGTCGCAACCTCGCCAATATCGTGGAAAGGGTGCTGGGAAGGTACATCAGGGCGCAGCTGATGCTGGCGGTCATCGTGGCCTATTTCTCCTTCATCGGTCTTTTGCTGCTCAAGGTGCCCTTTTCGCTGGCCCTGGCCCTCCTGGCGGGGGTCACCGAGCTGATTCCGACGCTGGGGCCCTGGATTGGCGGGGCGGCGGCGGTCATCGTGGCCTTGGCGATGGCCCCGGATAAGGCCATCTGGGTGGCCGTCCTCTTCCTGGGAATCCAGCTGGTGGAGAATAACCTGCTGGTACCTAAAATCCAGAGTGCTCACCTGCATATCCACCCTGCCGTGATGATTGTGCTGCTGGTCTTCGGCGCGTATATCGCCGGTTTCTGGGGATTACTACTCGTCGGCCCGCTGGTGGCAACCCTGGTGGAAATCTTCAAATACGTGCATGATTACGGCCGGGAAAGGGACCGCCAGCTCACCGAGCCCAATCACGCCGGCTGAAAGACCGCCAGGTTTGCTACCATGGCGGCCTAGCCCCTATAATTGGGTTATGGAAAAGCCGCTGCTGGTGCTCTTCGATGGCAACGCCATCGTGCACCGTGCCTATCACGCCTTCGGGGCGACCCGCTACCGGCAGGCCACGCCCCTGACCGTGTCCAAGACGGGAGAGGTGGTCAGCGCCGTTTACGGCTTCGCCCTGATGCTGCTCAAGGTGCTGAGCGAGCTTAAACCGACGCACTATGCTATCGCCTTCGATAAGAAAGGCCCCACCTTCCGGCACAAGCTCTACGATAAGTACAAGGCGCAGCGACCCCCCACCCCCCCCGAGCTGGTCGTGCAGATAGACCGGGTGAAGCAGCTGGTGCAGGCGTTCCACATTCCCATCTACGAGCTGGACAACTACGAGGCGGACGACGTCCTCGGAACGCTGAGCCGGCAGGCCAGCCAGCAGGAGATTGACACCGTCATTATCACCGGAGACGCCGACGCCATGCAGCTCGTCAACCCGCACGTGAAGGTGCTCTATCCCCGGGCGGGCAAGGCCAGCGATACACAGCTATTCGACGGGGCGGCGGTGAGCGAGAAGTACGGCGTGGGGCCGGAGCACATCACCGACCTCAAGGCGCTGGTGGGTGACACCTCGGACAATATCCCCGGCGTGCCCGGCATCGGCGATAAGACGGCCGTCAAGCTCATCCAGCAGTTCGGCGGCCTCGACGCAATCTACCAGCGCCTGGATGAGGTAACGCCGCCCCGGGCGCAGGAGGCGCTGCGGCAAAACGAGGAAACGGCCCGCCGCAGCAAGGAGCTGGCGACCATCGTGACGGAGACGCCGGTAAAACTCGACCTGGAGGCCTGCCGGGCCAGCCAGTACGACCGCCGGCCGGTGGCCGACCTCTTCCGGGAGATGGAGTTTTTTAAGCTGCTCCCCAGGCTGCCGGGAGCGGAAGGGGAGTCCACCCCGGCGGAGGTGACCGCCGGGCCGGCCGAGACCCATTACCGCATCGTGGCCAGTACGGAAGACCTCGATGCGCTGGTCAACACCCTTGCCGCGGCCAAGTCCTTCGCCTTCGACACGGAGACGACGGGCCTGGACCCGATGCTGGCGCAGCCGGTGGGCATATCCCTGGCCACCGGGCCGGGCAACGCGTAC